>NZ_JAGHWU010000011.1:83397-225149 GCF_017746145.1 Xanthomonas sp. D-99
CAAGCACCAATAACGGGTCGATCCGCACATCGAACCAATTCATCCCCCAATGCAGATGCGGCCCGGTGGCGCGCCCGGTCGCACCGACGGCAGCAATCACCTGGCCTTGCTCGACCCGATCGCCCACCTTCACGTCGATGCGTGAGAGATGCAGGAAATTCGAGCTCACACCAAAACCGTGATCCAGCAACACCGTACCACCGGTGAGATACAGGTTCGGTGCGGCGAACGTCACCACGCCGGCAGCCGGTGCCTTCACCGGGGTGCCGGTGGGTACGGCGATGTCCATGCCCGAATGGCCGGCGCCCGGCTGCCCGTTGTACACGCGTGCATTGCCGAAGCGGCCGCTGATGCGTCCCTGCACCGGCCAGATGAAGGGTTGGGCGAAATCGGTGCGTGCGTCATCGCGGTCGCGTGCCGCCGTGACCTGCGCCTGTTCGCGTTTGATGCGCGCAGCAATCTCGGCCGGCGGGTTGACCGTCTTCGGCGGTACGCCATTGACGCGTTCCACCGGCCAGTCGCGCGGCGTCACCGCGATGCTCACGGTCCGCGTGCTGCCATCGGGTTGGGTGACCTGCACCTGCAAAGGCCCGGTCGCATCGCGGCCGATACCGAACACGACGCTTCCGTAACCGCTCACACGCAGGCTGCGGCCGGCGTATTGCACCCTGCTATCAGCCGGCACCTTGCCGATGACCAGCGCACCTTGCGAAGCGCTTTGCGGAAACACGACATCAGTTGCGACGGCCGCACTGCGCGCATCGGCGCGTCCCGCAACCAGCGCGACCGGCGCCAGGATCAACCAGGCGCCAAACAGGACTGCGCGCATCAGCGGTCGAAGGTCAGGCGCTGGCCGGCAGCGCTGCCTACCAGCTGTTCGCCATCCCACACCTGCTGGCCGTTGACCCACGTCGCAGCAATACGCGAACGGAAGGTGGTGCCTTCGAACGGCGACCAGCCGCACTTGGACAGCACCTGCTCGCGCTTCACGGTGAACGGGGTGTTGTCGATCATCACCAGGTCGGCGAAATAGCCTTCGCGCAGGAAGCCGCGTTCTTCCACATCGAACAATTGCGCCGGCGCATGCGCGAACTTCTGCACGATACGGGTGATCGGCAACTTGCCTTCGTGTACCAGCTCCAGTGCCGCGACCAGCGCGTACTGCACCAGCGGCAGGCCCGAGGGCGCCTGCGCATAGGGCTTTTGCTTTTCTTCCCAGGTGTGCGGGGCGTGGTCGGTGGCGAGCACGTCGATGACGTCTTCGGCCAGCGCATCGATGAGCGCCAGACGATCTTCGGCGTCCTTGATCGCGGGATTGCACTTGATCAGGTTGCCCAGGCGCGCGTAATCGCTGCGATCGAAGCGCAAGAAATGGATGCAGGTCTCGGCGGTAATGCGCTTGCGCAACTTGCCGTCGGCATCGACCAGCGGGCCGGCTTCGAACAGCGACAGCTCGTCGGCGGTGGAGATGTGCAATACGTGCAGGCGGGTGTTGTGCTTGCGTGCCAGCGACACCGCCAGCTGCGACGACTTCAGGCAGGCCTGACGCGAACGGATGTCCGGATGCATCTCCGGCGTCAGCGCATCGCCGTATTTTTCCTTGTACTGCGCCATCGTCGCATCAATGGTCGGGGTGTCTTCGCAGTGAGTGATGATCGGCGTGGGCGCGTCGCGGAAGATGGCGTCCAGCGTTTCGGGGTTATCGACCAGCATGTTGCCGGTGGAGGCGCCCATGAACACCTTGATGCCTGGTGCAGTCTTGGGGTCCAGCGATTGGATGTGGGCCAAGTTGTCGTTGCTGGCGCCCATGTAGAAGCCGTAGTTGGCCCAGGCGCGCCCGGCGGCGGCGGCGTACTTGGCCTGCAGCGCGGGGGCATCCAGGGTCGGCGGATTGGTGTTGGGCATGTCCATGAAGCTAGTCAGGCCACCAGCAACCGCGGCGCCGGATTCGGTCGCGATGTCGCCCTTGTGGGTCAGGCCGGGTTCGCGGAAGTGCACCTGGTCGTCGATCATGCCGGGCAGCACCCAGCGTCCGGCGGCGTCCACCACGGTATCGCCAGGGGCAGGGACGATCTTGCTGTCGATCTTGGCGATGCGGCCGCCTTCGATCAGGAGATCGGCGTCGAACTCCTTGCCTTCATTGACCAGGCGGGCATTGACGATGACGGTTCGGCTCATGGATGGGGTCCTTTGCAGCTGCAGGAAGAAGACGGGGAGGGCGACGTGGGCGCATCGGGCACCGGATCGAATCCGCCCGGATGGAAGGGATGACAGCGGCCGAGCCTGCGTGCGGCAAGCCAACTGCCGCGCAGCGGGCCGAAGCGGCCGATGGCGGTCATCGCGTAGTCCGAGCAGCTTGGCGCAAAACGGCAGCGCGGCCCGAGCAGGGGGCTGATGACGAGCTTGTAGACGCGCAGCAGCGCGATGAGCAGGCGTGAGATCACTTGCCAATGATATGCCACTTGCATTAATAGGTGGTTGCCGGGGGTCCGCGGGGTACGTTATAAAGGCCCGCTTTCCCGGGCCCCGGGGGAACCAAGGATGAGCGTTTCGTGGCTGCTAAAAAACCTGCAAAAAAGGCCGTAGAGGCCGCCAAGAAGTCCGCCAAACCCGTTGCGAAAAAGGCAGCGACGTCCGCTGCTGCGAAACCGGCCGCAAAGCCGGGGACCAAGCAGCCGGCTGCCAAGAAGGCACCCGCGAAGAAGGCACCTGCGAAGAAGGCCGCCGCCAAGCCGGCGCCGGCTTCCAAGACCACCGCGTCCGCAGCCCCCAAGGCAGTGAAACCCGTCGCCAAGAGTGCTGCCAAGCCGGCGGCGAAAAAGGCAGCTCCGGCTGCCGCCAAACCGGCTGCCAAGCCGGTGGCGTCCAAGTCCGTACCGAAGCCGGCCACCAAGCCGGCTCCGGCCAAGTCAGTCCCGGTCAAGGCCGAGAAGCCCGCGCCCGCACCGGTCCCCAAGGCCGTCCCTGCGAAGCCGGCAAAGCCTGCGACCCCGTCATCTAAGAATCCCGTGCCCGTTTCGAAATCTTCCGCAAAAACGCCAACCAAAACCGAAGCCCCCGCCAAGCCTGCCGCGACCCGTCCGGTCGGCAAGGTGGCCGTGGCCGTGACTTCCAAGCCGTCCAACGCGGCTCCCAAGACCAAGTACAAGGTGGTCGAGTACAAGACCGACGAAGCCACCGGTCGCCCGATCCTGCCGCAGGGTTACAAGCCTGCCGCGGACGAGGAGTACATGAACAAGCTGCAGCAGGAATATTTCCGCCAGCGTCTGCAGAGCTGGCGCAACGAGATGGTGGAGGAATCCAAGCAGACCATCGAAAACCTGCGCGAAGAAGTGCGCGACATCGGCGACGAAGCCGAACGCGCCACCCGCGAGACCGAAAACTCGCTGGAACTGCGTGCCCGTGATCGCGCCCGCAAGCTGATCTCCAAGATCGACAGTACCCTCAAGCGTCTGGAAGACGGCGACTACGGCTACTGCGTGGATACCGGCGAAGAGATCGGCCTGGACCGCCTGGAAGCGCGTCTGACCGCCGAGCGCACCATCGACGCCCAGGAGCGTTGGGAGCACTTGCAGAAGCAGCAGGGCGACTGATCGTCCGCCTGGCTCGCCGAAAGACCCCGCCATGTGCGGGGTTTTTTGATGGGGGCCCGATCCGTCGAATTAGCGCTTGGTCGGTTAGCGCCGTTCAGTGGGGCGCCGTCGCACGCAGCTGCATGGCGGCACGTGACCGCGGCCCGCAGCACGAGCACCTTCGCACCGCAGCGGGCACGGGCAATCACGCGATCGCGTAGCTCACTGCAGATCGCGCAGGTCCAGCTTGCGCAGGCGCGGCGCCTTCCAGGCGGTGGTGGCCACCACGCCCAGGGTGACACAGCCGCCGATGACCACCGCCGGCACCAGGCCGACCAGGCGCGCCATGACGCCGTCGTAGAACGCGCCCAGCTCGTTGGACGAGCCGATGAAGATGCCGTTGATCGAAGACACCCGGCCACGCATGGCATCGGGGGTGACCAGCTGCAGGATGGTCTGGCGCACCACCACCGAGACGCCGTCGCACATGCCGTACATCAGCAGGATTGCCGCTGATAGCCAGAAATGGCGCGACAGTCCGAAGGCGATGGTGCAGAGTCCGAAGCCGGCCACCGACAGCAGCAGGACGCGCCCGGCATTGCGCTGCAGCGGGTGCCGCGCCAGCCACACGCCAACCATGATCGAACCCAGCGCCGGCGCGCCGCGCAGGATGCCCAGGCCTTCGGGGCCGTAGTGCAGGATGTCGTGGATGAAGGCCGGCAACATCGATACCGCGCCGCCGAGCAGTACCGAAAACATGTCCAGCGCCATCGCGCCCAGCATGATCTGGTTGGACAGCACGAATTGCGCGCCCTCGGCGATGCTGCGGAAGATCGGCGCACGTGGGCCCTCGCTGACCGGCTCGCTGACACGCAGCAGTGCCAACGCCAGGATCGCCAGCATCGCCACGCTGGCGGCGACCCCGTAGGCCAGGCCCTTGCCGCCCCAGCCGACCAGCACACCGCCCAGCGCCGGGCCGATCACCATGCCGGCCTGGAAGGTGACGCTGCCGATGCTGGCACCGCGCGCGAATGCCTCGCGCGGCAGCGCCCGTGCGAACAAGGCGTTGTAGACCGGCGACAAGAAAGAGCGCGCCGCGCCGGTGAGCGAGATGGCGGCATAGATCGGCCACACGCCTTCCACGGGCAGCCAGCCTTGCGTGATCGCCAACAGCAGCAGCGCGGTTGCGACCAAGCCCAGCACGGCGACCATGCCCAGCCGGCGGCGCGGCAGGTGATCGACCAGGTAGCCGGCGAAGGGGGCGATGCAGAAGAACGGCAGGATTTCGGCCAGGCCGATCAGCCCCAGCGAGAGCGGGTTGCCGGTAATTTCGTAGATATGCCACCCGACCGTCACGGCGACGATCTGGTAGGACAGCATCGCCGCCACGCGGTACAGCAGCACCAGGCCGAAGCCTGGATGGGCGAGCAGCGTCCGCAGCGAATCGGCGGGTGACGGGGCGGGCGTGCTCACTGCTGCGCGCGCGCGGTATCGCGGATGAAGGCCAGCATCGCCGCCACACCGTTGCTGCGGGTCGGCGACAGATGCTTGGCCAGACCGATTCCGGCGATGTAGTCAGGCTCGGTGGCCAGGATCTCTTGCGCGCTACGCCCTGAATACACGCGCAGCGCAAGGTAGATCAGCCCGGAGACAATGGCCGAATCGCTGACGGCATGGAAATCCAGCCGCTCGGCGTTGCCTTCCGGCACGATCCAGACCATCGATTGGCAGCCGTGCAGGCGGTGCTCTTCGGTTTTCCACTGTTCCGGGAAGGCGGGCAACTTGCGGCCAAGATCGATCAGGTACTGGTAGCGCTCGGACCAGTCGCCAAAAAAGGAGAATTCCTCGGCAATGGCGTCCTGCGCCTCGGTGGCAGTGGGTTCAAGCGGGAAGGGGGAGGTGGTCATCTAAACATCCAGAAGCATTCGATCAAGTCCCTCTCCCCTGTGGGCAAGAAGGCACGGTTTACGCGCCACTGGCGCGCGGGCCTTGGAGCGCCTGTGGCCGATGCATGTGTCACCAGGTGCCAGGGCGGGGCACCCTTCGAGAGCCGTCGGTCATGCGTCTTGCACTGGCGCGTGGCGACGCGTTTGCCATGACCGACGATTCATTGTCGCTGCGGCGCACCCTCATCCGCCCCTGCGGGGCAGCTTCTCTCCGGCAGGGAGAAGGGAGAAGGATCAAGCGCGCTTCCAACGCACGCCCTGCGGCGTGTCTTCCAGCACGATACCTTCGTCGGCGAGTTGCTTGCGGATGGCGTCGGCGCGGGCGAAATCCTTGGCTTTCTTCGCCGCGCTGCGTTCTTCCACCAATGCGGTGATGCGTGCATCGTCGCCCACGTCGGTGCCGCGCGAGAACCAAGCAGCCGGGTCTTGCTGCAGCAACCCCAGTGCCACCCCGGCACCCAGCAACTTGGCACGCGCTGCCTGTAGCTGGGCCATGCGTGCCGACGCCTGGCCGCTGTGCATCAGTTCGCTGCGCAATGCGCGCGCATCGGAGGCGATGCTTGCCATGACGGACAAGGCCAGCGGCGTGTTGAGATCGTCATCCAGAGCGGACTCCACCTCGGCGGGAATCGTCTTGGATATCGCGACATCGCCGCCGCTTTCGGTTTCCAGTGCAGCCAGATCCCGCAGCGTTCCATACAGGCGGTCGAGCGTGTTCTTGGCCTGCTCGATCAGCCCATCCGACCAATCCAGCGGCTGACGGTAATGCGCGCTCAACAGCGCATAGCGCAGCGCTTCGGGCGGATGCCTGGCGATGAGCTCGTGCACGGTTTCGATATTGCCCAGCGACTTGCTCATCTTCGCGCCGCTGAAATTGAGCATGCCGTTGTGCAGCCAGAACCGCGCAAAGGTGGCGCCGCCATGCGCGCACTCGCTCTGCGCAATCTCGTTTTCGTGATGCGGAAACTGCAGGTCCACGCCGCCGGCATGAATGTCGATGGTGGGGCCCAGATGCGCCGCAGCCATCGCCGAGCACTCGATATGCCAACCCGGGCGGCCGCGGCCCCAGGGCGATTCCCAGCCGGGCAGGTCGTCGCTGGAGGGTTTCCACAGCACGAAGTCGCCGGGGTCGCGCTTGTACGGCGCCACGTCCACGCGCGCGCCGGCCAGCATTTCGTCCGGGTCGCGCCGCGAGAGCTTGCCGTAGCCATCGAAGCTGGAAACCGAAAACAGCACGTGGCCTTCTGCGGCGTAGGCATGCCCGTTGGCGATCAGCTGATCGATCATCGCCACGATCTGCGGGATATGCGCGGTGGCCTCCGGTTCGATATCCGGTGGAACCACGCCAAGCGCCGCCATGTCCTGCCGGTAGATCGCCGCGAAGCGGTCGGTGATCGTCGAAATCGGCACACCCTGCGCCTGCGCGGCGGCGTTGATCTTGTCGTCCACGTCGGTGATGTTGCGCGCGTAGCGCAGCGCGCCGTAGCGTCGCCGCAGCAATGCGGCAAGCACATCGAAGACCACCGGGCCGCGGGCGTTGCCGATATGCGCGTAGTTGTAGACGGTGGGGCCGCAGACATACAGGGTGGGGCTGGACGGATCGAGCGGCGCGAACGGCTCGACCCGCCGCGTCAGGTTGTTGTGCAGGCGCAGGCTCATCGGCATCCGAAAAAGGGCAATCGCGCGATTCTAGCCCGTTGTGGCGCGATGGCGAATCGCCAGCCTGACAATGGCGACCGGATGGGTTGCGTTCAGCCCACGCGGCCGCAAGCTCCATACACTTACGTACTGCCTGGCTGCGCGTTCCGGTACTGATGCGACCTTCTCCGTTCTTCATGCTGCTGTGTACGTTTGCCGGGCAACTCACTCCGGCGTACGCGGCGGAGCCCGACCCCAAGAACCGGGTCGTGGTGATCGAGAACGTGAAGCTGGATTACGCGCAGGTGCTCAACGTCGAGCCGGTCTACCAGACGCTTCGCGCCACGCGTATCGAAGAGCAATGCGAATCCGAACAGGCGGCACAGGCTGCTGCAGCGCCGGCCGAGGACGAGGGCCCCATCAACCGCATGGTGGATTCGGTCAAGGAAATGTTCTCGCGTCGCCCCGAACCAGCCGCGCCCGCTGCGGTGCCGCCGACCAGCACGCGGCGCAACTGCAAGGTCGTGGAAGTGCCGCGCGAGTTCCGCCGGCCGATCGCCTTCGACGTGGACTATGTCTACAAGGGCACCAAATACCGTTCGCGGTTGCCGGAAGATCCGGGTAACCGGCTGCGCATCCGGGTTTCGGTGACCCCGTACATTCCCGACGCCATCGTCGCGCCGCCACGATGAGATGCGCAGCGGTTGCGCCGTGCCCACATGCGTGCGAGGATTCGCGCCCTATGCAAGCAAACGCCTTTCAGCACGACACCAGCGCCGCCCGGATGGCCTCCGGCATGACTTCGCGTGCCCGCCGACCGGAATCCCACATTTTCGCTGGGTAAGCCGGGGCGTTTGCTGTTCCGACGTCGAAGACCCAGCCCCCAGGCTGGGTTTTTTCGTTTGGCGTCACAAAAGTTTCAACCGCAATAAACGCGCATGTCGCGCACCCCGTCGCTCCTGGCGGACCAACGCAGCAGTAGCACGCAGCAAAGGATCGATCGATGTCACTGAAGCACTTCTTGAACACCCAGGACTGGAGCCGCGCCGAACTGGACGCGCTGTTGACCCAGGCCGCGTTGTTCAAACGCAACAAGCTGGGAAGCGAGCTGAAGGGCAAGTCGATCGCGCTGGTGTTCTTCAACCCGTCTATGCGCACCCGTACCAGCTTCGAGCTGGGCGCATTTCAGTTGGGCGGGCATGCGGTGGTCTTGCAGCCGGGCAAGGACGCCTGGCCGATCGAGTTCAATCTGGGCACGGTCATGGACGGCGACACCGAAGAGCACATCGCCGAAGTGGCGCGTGTGCTGGGGCGTTATGTCGACCTGATCGGCGTACGCGCGTTTCCGAAGTTCGTGGACTGGTCCAAGGACCGCGAAGACCAGGTGCTCAAGAGCTTTGCCAAGTATTCGCCGGTGCCGGTGATCAACATGGAAACCATCACCCACCCGTGCCAGGAGCTGGCGCATGCGCTGGCGCTGCAGGAACACTTCGGTACACAGGATCTGCGCGGCAAGAAGTACGTGCTGACCTGGACCTACCACCCCAAGCCGCTGAACACAGCGGTGGCCAACTCGGCGCTGACCATCGCCACCCGCATGGGCATGGACGTGACCCTGCTGTGCCCGACGCCGGATTACATCCTGGATCAGCGCTACATGGACTGGGCCGCGCAAAACGTGGCCGAAAGCGGTGGTTCGCTACAGGTCAGCCATGACATCGACAGCGCCTATGCCGGCGCCGATGTCGTCTACGCCAAGAGCTGGGGCGCGCTGCCGTTCTTCGGCAACTGGGAACCGGAAAAGCCGATTCGCGACCAGTACCAGCATTTCATCGTCGACGAACGCAAGATGGCGCTGACCAACAATGGCGTGTTCTCGCACTGCCTGCCGCTGCGTCGCAACGTCAAGGCGACCGACGCTGTGATGGATTCGCCCAACTGCATCGCCATCGATGAAGCCGAAAATCGCCTGCATGTGCAGAAGGCGATCATGGCTGCCCTGGTGGGCCAGGGCAGCCGGGATTCGTGATTGGGGATTCGTGATTCGCCACGGCAAATCAGACTCCCACTCCTATTTAGTCAACTCCTAAGAGACCCCCATGTCGCAGCAGACCGCTTCCACCAATCCAGAATCCCCAATCCCGACTTCCGGCACCAAGGACATCGTTCTCGCGTTTTCCGGTGGTCTGGACACCAGCTTCTGCATTCCGTACCTGCAGGAGCGGGGCTATGCGGTGCACACCGTGTTTGCCGACACCGGTGGTGTGGATGCCGAAGAGCGTGAGTTCATCGAGAAGCGCGCCGCCGAACTGGGCGCGGCCAGCCACGTCACCGTGGACGGTGGCCCGGCGATCTGGGAAGGCTTCGTCAAGCCGTTCGTGTGGGCGGGCGAGGGGTACCAGGGCCAGTACCCATTGCTGGTGTCCGACCGCTACCTGATCGTGGATGCTGCGCTCAAGCGTGCCGAAGAATTGGGTACGCGCATCATTGCGCACGGTTGCACCGGCATGGGCAACGACCAGGTGCGTTTCGACCTGGCAGTGAAGGCGCTGGGCGACTATCAGATCGTTGCGCCGATTCGCGAGATCCAGAAAGAGCACACCCAGACCCGTGCCTATGAGCAGAAGTATCTGGAAGCGCGTGGCTTCGGCGTGCGTGCCAAACAGCAGGCCTACACCATCAACGAGAACCTGCTGGGCCTGACCATGTCTGGCGGCGAGATCGACCGTTGGGAAGCGCCGGGCGAGTGTGCACGCGGCTGGTGCGCGCCGCGTAGCGCCTGGCCGAGCGAAGCACTAACGGTGACACTGAAGTTCGTCGAAGGCGAAGCGGCGGAACTGGACGGCAAGCCGCTGCCGGGTGCGAAGATCCTGGCCAAGCTCAACACCTTGTTCGCGCAGTATGGCGTGGGCCGCGGCGTCTATACCGGCGATACCGTGATCGGTTTGAAGGGCCGCATCGTATTCGAAGCGCCGGGCCTGATTTCGCTGCTCACCGCGCACCGTGCACTGGAAGATGCGGTGCTGACCAAGCAGCAGAACCGCTTCAAGCCGGACGTGGCGCGCAAGTGGGTGGAGCTGGTGTACGAAGGCTTCTATCACGACCCGCTCAAGAGCGATATCGAGGCGTTCCTGAAGTCCTCGCAGTCCAAGGTCAATGGCGAAGTGACGCTGGAAACCCGCGGGGGTCGCGTCGATGCGGTGGCGGTGCGTTCGCCGCACCTGCTCAACACCAAGGGTGCGACCTACGCGCAATCGGCCGACTGGGGTGTGGAAGAGGCCGAGGGCTTCATCAAGCTGTTCGGGATGAGCTCCACGCTGTACGCGCAGGTCAACCGCTGAGCAAAAGCGCCTCTCCCCCGGGAGAGGGGTTGGGGGTGCCGCAGGAAACCTTCAGGATCGCTCATGACGAACGCGTCGCCACGCGCCAGTCATGGGGAACTACTGCAGCATTTGCTGCCATCGTTTTCCCTCTGGACGCGTGGCGACGCGTTCGACCGGGTTGCTTCTCGAAGTTTCGTGAGGCGCCCCTCATCCACCCCTTCGGGGCACCTTCTCCCGGTGGGAGAAGAGGGCCACTGCGATGGAACCCATGCCCGCACTACGCATCAGTACCGACAAGCAGGAACTCGATCTGCCGTTGATCCATCGCTCCCTCAGCGAGCGGGCCGATTGGTGCCTGGGCATCCCGCTGGACACGGTGCAGCGGGCGATCGCCGGCTCGCTGTGTTTCGGCGGTTATTGCGAGGGCGTAGGGCAGGTGGCGTTCGCCAGGGTGATCACCGACGGTGCCACCTTCGGCTATCTCGCCGATGTGTTCGTGCTTGATGCATACCGTGGACGCGGCTATGGCAAGCAACTGGTGGCGGCAGTGATGGCCCATCCGCATCTGCAAGGCCTTCGCCGCTTCATGCTCGCCACCTCCGATGCGCATGCGCTGTACGCACAGCACGGCTTCGCCGCGCCCGCGCGGCCGCAGGCGTTGATGGAAATCGCCTATCCCGATCTCTACCGCACCACCACCACGGCTGCCTGACACACATGACTGACCTGCTCACCTCCACGCTGGACCACCTGCAGGCGCTGGTGGCGTTCGACACCCGCAATCCGCCGCGTGCGATTGCCGCCGAAGGCGGCATCTTCGATTACCTGCGTGCGCAGCTGCCGGGGTTCCAGGTCGAGGTGGTCGATCACGGTGCAGGGGCGGTGAGCTTGTACGCGGTGCGTGGCACGCCGAAGTACCTGTTCAACGTGCATCTGGATACCGTGCCGGATTCGCCGCACTGGAGTGCCGACCCGCACGTGATGCGGCGTCTGGACGACCGCGTGGTGGGCCTGGGCGTGTGCGACATCAAGGGCGCGGCGGCGGCGTTGGTTGCCGCGGCCAATGCCGGTGACGGCGATGCCGCGTTTCTGTTTTCTTCTGACGAAGAAGCCAATGATCCGCGCTGTATCGCCGCGTTCCTGGCGCGTGGCGTGCCGTATGAAGCTGTTTTGGTGGCCGAGCCGACCATGGGCGAAGCGGTGCTGGCGCATCGTGGCATCAGTTCGGCGCTGATGCGGTTTGCCGGGCGCGCCGGGCACGCCTCGGGCAAACAGGACCCCTCTGCAAGCGCCTTGCATCAGGCAATGCGCTGGGGCGGCAAAGCCCTGGAGCATGTCGAATCGCTGGCGCATGCGCGCTTCGGTGGTTTGACCGGATTGCGCTTCAACATCGGACGCGTCGAGGGCGGCATCAAGGCCAACATGATCGCGCCGGCAGCCGAAGTGCGCTTCGGCTTTCGTCCGCTGCCGTCGATGGACGTGGATGGATTGCTGGCAACCTTCGCCGGATTCGCCGAACCGGCGGCAGCGCATTTCGAAGAAACCTTTCGCGGGCCGAGCCTGCCATCCGGCGATATCGCACGCGCGGAAGAACGTCGCCTGGCCGCACGCGATGTGGCCGATGCGCTGGACCTGCCGATCGGCAGCGCAGTGGACTTCTGGACCGAAGCATCGCTGTTTTCGGCCGGTGGCTACACCGCGCTGGTCTATGGCCCGGGCGACATTGCCCAGGCGCATACGGCCGACGAATTCGTGACGATTGCGCAATTGCAGCGTTACGGCGAATCGGTCCATCGCATCATCAACGGCTCTCACTGAACCGACACGCGCCTGGCGCTCCCCTTCCTCTTTCGAACACGGCAATGTCCTCTTCCGCACAGCCCCACAAACAGACCCGCCAGACCATCGTGCGCCTGCTCTCGAGCATGGCCAGCGCGAAGGAAATCAGCCAGTACCTCAAGCGGTTTTCGCAGCTCGATGCCAAGCGCTTTGCGGTGGTCAAGGTGGGCGGCGCGGTGTTGCGCGACGATCTGGACGCACTGACCTCGTCGCTGTCGTTCCTGCAGGAAGTGGGGTTGACCCCGATCGTGCTGCATGGCGCCGGCCCGCAGCTGGATGCAGAGCTGTCGGCAGCCGGCATCGAAAAGCACACCATCAACGGACTGCGCGTGACCTCGCCGGAAGCGTTGGCGATCGTGCGCAAGGTGTTCCAGACCTCCAACCTCAAACTGGTCGAAGCGTTGCAGCAGAATGGCGCGCGTGCGACTTCGATCACCGGCGGCGTGTTCGAGGCCGAGTATCTGGATCGCGACACCTACGGCCTGGTCGGTGAGGTCAAGGCGGTGAATCTGGCGCCGATCGAAGCCAGTCTGCAGGCCGGCTCCATCCCGGTGATCACCAGCTTGGGCGAAACGCCCAGCGGGCAGATCCTCAACGTCAATGCGGATTTTGCCGCCAATGAGTTGGTGCAGGAGCTGCAGCCGTACAAGATCATTTTCCTCACCGGCACCGGCGGCCTGCTGGATGCCGATGGCAAGTTGATCGATTCGATCAACCTGTCTACCGAGTTCGATCACCTGATGCAGCAGCCGTGGATCAACGGCGGCATGCGGGTGAAGATCGAGCAGATCAAGGACTTGCTCGATCGCCTGCCGCTGGAGTCGTCGGTGTCGATCACCCGGCCGTCGGACCTGGCCAAGGAGCTGTTCACCCACAAGGGCTCGGGCACGCTGGTGCGGCGCGGCGAGCGGGTGTTGCGCGCGACCTCCTGGGACGAACTGGATCTGCCTCGCCTGAAGTCGCTGATCGAATCCAGCTTCGGCCGCACGCTGGTGCCGGAGTATTTCCACACCACCACGTTGCTGCGCGCGTATGTCAGCGAAAACTACCGTGCGGCGGTGATCCTGACCGACGAGGGCCAGCTGGGTGCGGGCAGGTTGACCTATCTGGACAAGTTCGCCGTGCTCGACGATGCGCAGGGCGAAGGTCTTGGCCGGGCGGTGTGGAATGTGATGCGCGAAGAGACCCCGCAGTTGTTCTGGCGCTCGCGCCATAACAACCAGGTCAATATCTTTTACTACGCCGAATCCGACGGTTGCATCAAGCAGGAGAAGTGGAAGGTGTTCTGGTACGGGCTGGAAAATTTCGAGCAGATCCAGCATTGCGTTGCGCACTGCGCGACGCGTCAGCCGACCTTGCTGGGCTGAGCGCGATGAGCGCCGTCGGCTTGCCGCCCCTTTGGCGAGAACAGCCCAGCCTGCGTGGACGGCATGCGAGCCTGGAACCGCTGCAGGCAGCGCATGCCGATGGGTTGCGTGAGGCAGTGGGCGACGGCGCGCTGTCGCGGCTGTGGTACACCAGCGTGCCCGCACCGGAGCAGGTCGATGCGTATATCGCTGCGGCCTTGGCCGCCTGCGCCGATGGCGCGGCGTTGCCATTTGCGGTGCGCGATGCGGCCGGCGACATCGTCGGTTGCACGCGCTACTACGCGCTGGATGCAGCAGTGCCGAGGTTGTCGATCGGCTACACCTGGTACGCACCGCGCGTGCAGCGCAGCGGCGTCAACACCGAAGCCAAGCTGATGCTGCTGCAATACGCCTTCGAAACATTGGGGTGCTTGAGCGTGGTGTTCGAAACCAGCTGGTTCAACCACACTTCGCGCGCGGCGATCGCGCGGCTGGGCGCAAAACAGGACGGTGTGCTGCGCAACCACACCCGCCACGCCGACGGTACGCTGCGCGATACCGTGGTGTTTTCCATCATCGATACGGAATGGGCCGGGGTCAAACGCCACCTGCAGTTCCGCCTGGAAGAAAACGCATGACTGTTCAACCAAAGACCATCGGCATTGTCGGCGCCCGCGGGCATACCGGCTCGGAATTGATCAAACTGGTTGCGGCGCACCCGCAGCTGCAATTGAGTTTCGTGTCCTCGCGCGAGCTGGCCGGGCAGCGCGTGGCCGAGCATAACGATGCCTACCAAGGCGAGTTGCGCTACGAGAACCTGGATGCCGACGCAGTGGCCGTCAAGGCTGCCGACGTGGTGATCCTGGCGCTGCCCAACGGCAAGGCAGCGCCCTTCGTCGCCGCGATCGATACAGCAACGCCGCAGACGCTGGTGATCGATCTGTCGGCAGATTATCGCTTCGATCCGGCCTGGTACTACGGCTTGCCTGAGCTGACGCGCGGCAGCTACGCCGGACAAAGACGCATCAGCAACCCGGGCTGTTATGCCACCGCGATGCAGCTGACCATCGCGCCGCTGCTCGACCAGTTGGCCGGGCCGCCGCAGTGTTTCGGCGTCTCCGGGTATTCGGGCGCGGGGACCACGCCCTCGGACAAGAACAACCCCGAGTTGCTCTCCAATAATTTGATGCCGTATGCGCTGACAAATCACATGCACGAGCGCGAGGTGTCTGCGCAGCTCGGCGTGCCGGTGGAGTTCATGCCGCACGTGGCGCCGCATTTCCGCGGCATCACCATGACCGTCAATCTGTGGCTGCAGCAGCCGCTGACACGCGAGCAGATCCAGGCGCGTTATACGCAGCGTTATGCCGACGAGCCGTTGATCGAGATCGTCGACGAAGCGCCTTGGGTGAGCCGCATCGCCGGCAAGCACGGCGTGCAGATCGGCGGGGTAACGCTGGCGCCCGGCAACAAGCGCGTGGTGGTGGTGGCGACGCTGGACAACCTGCTCAAGGGTGCGGCGACGCAGGCGATGCAGAACCTCAACCTGGCGCTGGGCTGGGACGAGTTGATGGCGATTCGTTGATGCGAGTCCCTCGCAAGGGCCTGCACATCCCTGTGCAGGGATTCAACGAAGCGAGTGCCTTGCAACAGCCCGCACATCCCTGTGCGGGGATCGAAACTGGACGACTGACTCGAGACGCTTTCCGATGACCAATCTGTTGTGGCAAAAACCTGGCGTTGCCGTGGACGCCAAGATCCAGAGTTTCCTGGCCGGCGACGATGTGATCCTGGATCGCGAATTCTTCCTGTATGACATCGCTGCCAGCAAGGCGCATGCGCAGGGGCTGCAGCACATCGGCATCTTGTCGTTGCAGGAGCTGGGTGGCTTGAGCGAACAGCTCGACCTGCTGGCCGCCGATTTTCGCAGCGGCGCCTTCGTGCTCGATGCGCAATACGAAGATTGTCACTCGGCTATCGAAGCGCGCTTGACCGAGCGTCTGGGCGATGCAGGCCGCAAGATCCACACCGGGCGCAGCCGCAACGACCAGATCCTGGTCGCCACGCGCTTGTGGCTGAAGGACAAGCTGCAGCGCGTTGCCACGCTCAGCGCCGAGATCGCCAAGGTGGCGTTGGATCGCGCGCAGGCAGAGGCCGAACTGCCGGTGCCCGGTTATACGCATATCCAACGGGCGGTGGTGTCGTCGGCCGGCATGTGGTGGGCGGGCTGGGCAGAAGCCTTCATCGACAATGCCGTACGCGCAACCGATACCTTGCAGCTGGTGGACAGCAATCCGCTCGGCACGGCCGCAGGCTATGGCGTGAATCTGCCGCTGGATCGTGCGCATACCACCGCCGAACTGGGTTTTGCACGCCTGTTGGTCTCGCCGATCTATGCCCAGCTCTCGCGCGGCAAATACGAACTGGCCGCGCTCGAAGCGCTGGGCAGCGCCACGCTGGATCTGCGCCGCATCGCCTGGGATCTGTCGCTGTTCACCAGCGGCGAATTCGCGTTTGTCGCTTTGCCGGCGCAATACACCACCGGCAGTTCGATCATGCCGAACAAGCGCAACCCGGACGTGATCGAACTGATGCGCGCAACGCATGCCAGCGTGGCGGCAGCGCGCATCGAGATCGAACAGCTGCTGTCGCTGCCGTCGGGTTATCACCGCGATCTGCAGAGCAGCAAGGGCGCGATCGTGCACGGCTTTGGCCGCGGACTTGCGGCGCTGGAACTGTTGCCGGCCTTGTTGGCCAATCTGGAATGGCGCCCGGACAAACTGCGCGCAGCCATCGATTCGGGCATGTACGCCACCGATGTGGCAGTGGAAGCCGCCGTGGCCGGCGTGCCGTTCCGCGAGGCCTACAAGGCCGCAGCGCAAGCCTCCGAGACCGCAGGGCAGGGGCGCACGCCGGAAGGTAGCCTGGCTGCGCGCGTCTCACCCGGTGCTGCGGCCGACCTGCAACTGGATGTGTTGCAGGCGCGCTGGCAGGCGCTGCGCGCATGACGACCCGCTACCTGGTGCTTGCGCTGCGCAAGCCGGGGTTCCCCGCCGATGTGGTGCAGCCGCATCTGGACTTTCTCGATGCGTTGCGCGCCGCCGGGCAGCTTGAGCTGACCGGTGGTTTCAGCGATCGCAGCGGTGGCGCGTATGTGCTGGTCAACGTGGCCACCCTCGAAGACGCCCAGCAGATCGTTGCGCGTGACCCGCTGGTGCTGCGCGATGCCTCTGCACTGACCGTGTATGAGTGGAATACGCACTGAGGATGCCATTGCCATGAGCACGCCTGCCAGCACGTTGTCGCCCTTTACCGAGCAGGCGCTGCCGCCATGGCGCCGTGCGGTGCTCAAGGTCGGCAGCAGCCTGCTCGCCGCCGATCGGGGTGGCCTGTCCCCGCGCTTCGCGCTCGGTCTGGCGCAGTTCGTCTCCGCCAATCTGGCAGCCGGGCGCGAGCTGGTGATCGTGTCGTCGGGCGCGGTGGCCGCCGGCCGTGCCATCCTGCCTAAAGCGATGGATATCGGCGCACCGATCGCGGCACGGCAGGCACTGGCCGCCTTGGGCCAGGCGCAGTTGATTGCGTTGTGGCAGCGCTTTTTCGAGCGACCGGTGGCGCAGGTACTGCTCACGCATGACGACCTGCGCAACCGTCGCCGCTACCTCAATGCGCGTGCCACCTTGGGCGAGTTGCTGCGGCTGGGCGCGCTGCCGGTGATCAACGAAAACGATACCGTCTCGGTGGATGAGTTGAAGCTGGGCGATAACGACAACCTGGCCGCGATCGTGGCTGCGCTGGTCGATGCCGATGCCTTGTTCATCGCCACCGACATCGATGGCCTGTATAGCGCCGACCCACGCAGCAACCCGTTGGCGCGCCCGCTCGACGATGTGCCCGAGCTCACCCCGGAGGTGCTGGCGATGGCCGGCGGCAGCGGTAGCAACGTAGGGACCGGTGGCATGCGCACCAAACTGGAAGCCGCTGCAAAGGCCGGCGCGGCCGGCATCGAAACCTATCTGTTCAACGGCCGAAGTGGCGAGGTGGTGCGCGCCCTGGCGCAGGACCGCCTGCGTGGCACGCGCATCCACGCCGCACGCACGCGCATCGCTGCGCGAAAATATTGGCTGCGGCACGCACCGGTGGAAGCGGGCGCGATCCTCATCGACGACGGCGCCGCAGCGGCCTTGACCGGCAAAGGCGCCTCGCTGTTGCCAGGCGGGGTGGCCGACGCGCACGGCGATTTCCGTCGCGGCGACATGGTGGAGATCCGTCGGCGCGATACCACGGGCGAACAGTGTCTGGCACGCGGCGTCAGCCAGTATTCGGCCCTGGATATCCGTCGTATCGCAGGCCGCCATTCGCGCGAGATCGAGAACGTGCTCGGCTACAGTTATGGCGAAAACGTGGTGCATCGCGATGATCTGGTGGTGTTGTAGCGAGGAATGGAGAATCGGGAATGGAGAATCGCAAGAGCTTCCCACCGAACGTTCCCAGCGCCAATTACGTCGCAGTAAAGTGATGTCGCGTGCTTTTACCATTCCCGATTCTCCATTCCCGATTCTCCAATGACCATCAAAACGCTCGCTCTGCAATGCCGTGACGCCGCGCAGGTGGTGTCGCAATTGTCTGCACAGGCCAAGCACGCCTTGCTGGACGCGATGGCTGCCGCGCTGGAAGCCGATGCCGCGGCGATTCTGGCCGCCAATGCGCGCGATCTGGAGGCCGCGCGTGCCAAGGGCACCGGCAGTGCCATGCTCGATCGGCTGGCGCTGGACGACAAGCGCCTGGCCGGTATCGCGGATGCGTTGCGCGAGGTGGCGGCCTTGCCCGATCCGGTCGGCCAGGTCACGCGCGAAGAGGTGCGCCCCAACGGGATTCGCGTGCAGAAGGTGCGTGTGCCGCTGGGCGTGATCGCGATGATTTACGAGGCGCGGCCCAACGTCACCGCAGACGCTGCGGCGCTATGCATCAAGGCCGGCAATGGCGTGATCCTGCGCGGTGGCTCGGAGGCAATCCATTCCAACACCGCCATCGCCCGCGCACTGCAGCGCGCCTTGCGCAAGGCCAATGTGCCGGAAGCGGCGCTGACCCTGGTCGAGGATCTGCGCCGCGAGACCATGCTGGAGCTGCTGCAGCTCAGCGACATCGTCGATCTGGCGATTCCGCGCGGTGGCGAAGGCCTGATCCGGTTTGTCGCCGAGCACGCGCGCGTGCCGGTCATCAAGCACTACAAGGGTGTGTGCCATCTGTTTGTGGATGCGTCGGCCGACCTGACGCTTGCGCTACGTCTGTTGATCGATGGCAAGGCGACGCGGCCGGCCGCCTGTAACTCGCTGGAGACCTTGCTGGTGCATGCAGACATCGCCGAGCGCTTTCTCCCGCTTGCCGCGCAGGCATTGTGCGAACGCAAGGTGGAACTGCGTGGCGACGCGGCGACGCGCGCGGTGTTGCCCGAGATCGCCCCTGCCGACGACGACGACTATGCCGCGGAATTTCTCGACCTGATCCTTGCCATCCGCGTGGTACCGGATCTGGACACGGCGCTGGCGCACATCCGCCAGTACGGCTCGGACCACACCGAAGTCATCGCCACGCAGGACGCCGGCAACGCAGAACGGTTCGTGCAGTCGCTACGCTCGGCGGTGGTGATGGTGAACGCCTCCTCGCGCTTTTCCGACGGCGGTGAACTCGGCCTGGGCGCGGAGATCGGCATCTCCACCACGCGCCTGCATTCCTATGGCCCGATGGGCCTGGAAGCGCTGACCGTGGAGCGCTTCGTGGTGCGCGGCCAAGGCCAGGTGCGGCATTAGGCAAGGCTGCACACCTGCCGCAAGCGCCATCAACGGCGGCTGCTTGCATCGCTGAGCGATCGGCAATGTCGTCGCTGCGTCATTGGATGCTGCCCGGACGCACCTGCTTTCCACAATACCTTGCGTGCGCAGTGCGACCTGGCTGGGTAACGCTGGGCCAGGCCATACTGCGGGGCGCAGCCAATCGCCGGCCAACGAGCAGATGCCTTGCCGCGCTTGCAACCGCGTCACGCTTCAAGCGCGGCCGGCACGTGGCACTGGCTCACAGCACGCGCAGCACTTGGCCACGTGCAAGCGTAATGTCGTGCGCCTGGGCGCCCCAGCTAAGGCGGGTGCGGGTGCCGCCGACGCTGCGCACGCTGATCTGCGTCGGCACGCCGTTGCGCCACGCCATGTCCACCGTAAATCCGCCACGTGCGCCCAGGCCGGTAACGCGGCCTTGCGCGGCCCAGGCCTTGGGCAGTGCCGGCAGCAGCGTGATCTGCCCAGGGCGCGAATACAGCAGCATTTCCAGCATTGCGGCCGGGGTGCCGAAGTTGGCATCGATCTGGAACACCCCGCCAAGGGTGGGGTCGCCGTGCTGGCTGAGATCGTAGATATCGAACAGATTCGGCGCGGTGCCATTGCGATGACCGATCGAGGGTTTCAGATTGGTCAGCACCAGCGCATAAGCACGCTCCGCATCGCCCAGTCTTGCCCAGCACAGCGCCCGCCATGCGCAAGCCCAGCCAAAGCTCTGCATGCCGCGCGCTTCCAATAGCTTACGCGCTGCTTCCAGCTGCGCAGGCGGCGCCAGATCCGGATGCAGGCGATGGCCGGGGAACAGACCCATCAGCGGCGACAGGTGCCGGTGATGGGCTTCACCCAGGTCCGTGGGGGACATCCATTCCTGCAATTGGCCGCTGAGCGGGCTGATCTCCGGCAGGTACAGACGCTGCTGCAGCGTGGCGATGGTCGCGGCGTAGGCTGCGTCGCGGCCAAGCAGGGCGCTGGCCTGGCGGTATTGCCCGAACAACGTCCATACCAGTTCCTGCGCATAGGCAATACCGCGCGCATTTTCCGGGCCATGCTCTGGCGACCAGTCGTGGTCGTCGACCAGGCACTGTCGCGTGCGCCCGTCGGCGTCGGTGACCTCCATTGCGATCAGGCGCGCCTGCCAGAATTCGCAGGCGCCCTTGAGTAGCGGATAGATGCGCGTCAGGTCGTCCCGGTCCTGGGTGAACTCGTAGTGCTGCCACAGGCTGTCGCATAACCACGCGTTGCCTGCCGGGTGCCAGTACCAGCCGTTGCCGCCGAACGGATTGGTGGAAATGGCCACGGTCCAGCCGGCGATCTTGCCGGAGGTATTGCGGAAACGATTGCGCGGGTCGTTGAAGTGGGTTTGGGTGATGCGTGTCCAGGACGGCAGCTGCGCCAGGCAATAGCGTGTCAGCGCATCGACGCAGGCGCCCAGGCCGGACGGGTCCGCCAGCCAGTAGTTCATCTGCAGATTGACGTCGCTGTGGTAGTCGCTCATCCATGGCGGGTCGTTGTTTTCCAGCCACAGGCCCTGCAGGTTGGTGGGCAATCCATCACGCGAGGCGGCGATGGTGAGATAGCGGCCAAATTGCAGATAGGCCACCTCCAGTTCCGGGTCGGGGAGCGCAGGCGTGGCGGCGCGGGCCTGGATGCGCTGCCAGGTCTCCAGGCCGCGTTGCGCATCGCTGGACTGGCCAAGCTCCACCTGCAACGTATCGAACAACGCACGGTGATCGGCCACATGGGTGTCCAGCAACAGCGCCGCAGGCACTGTGGCGGCGGCCTGTGCGCGGTTGCGCGCCAGCGCAAGCGGGTCGCGCGTGGCATCGCGCCAGCCGCGTGCGCCATCGGCGGCGTAGTCGGTGTCGCCGCACAACACGATGGTCAGGCCACGGCAGTCATGAAACTGCAGCAGGCCTTCGCCTGTTTCGAGCCTGCCACCGTCGCTGTGCACGCGCAGCGCTGCGGCATAGCGCAGGCCGTTATCGAGCTGGCCGGCGAAGCGCAGCCCGGCGTGGCCGTCGGCGCGACCGGCCCCGGCATGCGTGTCGACCAGGCGAATGCGGCCACGGTGGCTGCCTGCGCCTTCGCAATCCAGGCGCAACACGATGGCCGCATCCGGGTGGCTTGCGAACAGCGTCCGTGTATAACGCGTGTCGCCGATGCGATAGCGCACGCGTACGCAGCCGTTGCTCATGTCCAGTTCGCGCTGGTAATCGGACGTCTGCGCCTGCGCATGCCCTTCCAGTTCCACAAAAAGCTTGGCCAGCAGCATGAAGCTGCCGAACTCTTCCTTGGTATATGCAAACTGGCCATCGTCCTGCAGCACTGCGTTGCTGCCGCCTGACCAAAGGCTGCCTTCGGAAACGAACAGCGTCTCGCAGGCAGGAGCTCCGCCGCAGAGCGCCCCGAGCCGGCCGTTGCCGATCGGCAGTCCTTCGCGCAACAGCTGGGCATCGCTGGCAGGCGCCGCATACGCTAGGCGTAGCGCATGCTCGGGCGGCAGCAACGGCGAACGGGTGGGGCGCAGCGGTGGCGTGGTCGCGTCGCTACTGGCAGCACGGCCGAGCAACGGCAGCAGCGCGGCCGCACCGAGGTGGGTGAGCAGGCGACGGCGGTGTGGGTTGGCGCAATCGTGCGAGGGGGGAATGCGCATGCGAGCGCTCGCTGCAATCGTGGGATCAAACGTTGTAAAGCATCTGCCGCGCCTGCGGAAGCGTGCGATTTTGCCGGTCTTCCAATGACGTTTGCTTGGCTTGGGGGTGGCTTGCGCGCACCGATCGAAGACTGGCGTGCAAGGGATGCAATGCACGGCGTGGTCATTTCAGGACAACCTAAACGTCGGCGCCCGTGCAGCCGATCCGCAGCGCGTGCTCGCCGCAGCCTGGCCGACCCGGTACCTTCGACACTCCCGCAAGCCAGTTGTCTGTGCCTACGCTGCTGCAGTTGTTCATCCTGCCCACCGTTGCTGCCGGAGATTCCATGCGCCGCCTTGCCGCCTGCCTGCTCGCCACCGCCATTGCCGCCGCCACCGGCAGCGCCTGGGCGCAAACCTCGCCGATGACGCCGGACATCACCGGCAAGCCGTTCGTGGCTGCCGATGCGAGCAACGACTACATCAAGCGCGAGGTGATGATTCCGATGCGCGATGGGGTCAAGCTGCACACGGTGATCGTGCTGCCCAAGGGCGCCAGGAACGCGCCGATCGTGCTGACGCGCACGCCTTACGATGCCAGTGGCCGGAGCGAGCGCCTGGCCTCGCCGCATATGAAGGATCTGCTGCCGCCCGGCGACGACGTGTTCGTGGAAGGCGGCTACATCCGCGTGTTCCAAGACGTGCGCGGCAAGTACGGTTCCGAAGGCGATTACGTGATGACGCGCCCGCTGCGTGGGCCGCTCAATTCCAGCGAGGTCGACCATGCCACCGATGCCTGGGACACCATCGACTGGCTGGTGAAGAACGTCAAGGAATCCAATGGCAAGGTTGGCATGATCGGTTCGTCCTACGAAGGATTCACCGTGGTGATGGCGCTGACCAATCCGCATCCCGCGTTGAAGGTGGCGGTGCCGGAAAGCCCGATGATCGACGGCTGGATGGGCGACGACTGGTTCAATTACGGCGCGTTCCGCCAGGTCAATTTCGATTACTTCACCGGCCAGCTGAGCAAACGCGGCAAGGGCGCCGGCATCGCGCGCCAGGGGCACGACGACTACAGCAATTTCCTGCAGGCCGGCTCGGCCGGCGACTTCGCCAAGGCTGCGGGCCTGGAGCAGTTGCCGTGGTGGCACAAGCTCACCGAACACGCCGCCTATGACGCGTTCTGGCAGGAACAGGCGCTGGACAAGGTGATGGCGCGCACGCCGCTGAAGGTGCCCACGATGTGGCTGCAAGGCCTGTGGGATCAGGAAGACATGTGGGGGGCGATCCACAGCTACGCGGCGATGGAGCCGCGCGACAAGGGCAATACCCTCAACTACCTGGTGATGGGCCCGTGGCGCCACAGTCAGGTGAACTACGACGGTAGCGCCTTGGGTGCGCTGAATTTCGAAGGCGACACCGCGCGCCAATTCCGTTCCGAGGTGCTGCGCCCGTTTTTCGACCAGTACCTGGTCGATGGCGCGCCCAAGGCAGACACGCCGCCGGTGTTCATCTACAACACCGGCGAGAACCATTGGGACCGCCTCAAGGCGTGGCCGCGCAGTTGCGACAATGGCTGCGCCTCGGCCAGCAAGCCGCTGTATCTGCAGGCCGGCGGCAAGTTGTCGTTCCAGCAACCGGTGGCCGGGCAGGTGGGGTTTGAAGAGTACGTGTCCGACCCGGCCAAGCCGGTGCCGTTCGTGCCGCGCCCGGTGGACTTTGCCGACCGCACGATGTGGACCACCTGGCTGGTGCACGACCAGCGCTTTGTCGATGGCCGCCCGGACGTGCTGACCTTCGTCACCGAGCCGCTGACCGAGCCACTGCAGATCGCCGGTGCGCCCGAAGTGCATCTGCAGGCCTCCACCAGCGGCAGCGACAGCGATTGGGTGGTGAAGCTGATCGACGTGTATCCGGAGGAGATGGCCTCGAACCCGAAGATGGGCGGCTACGAGTTGCCGGTGTCGTTGGCGATTTTCCGCGGCCGCTACCGCGAGAGTTTCAGCACGCCCAAACCCTTGGCGTCCAATCAGCCGCTGGCATTCCAGTTCGGCTTACCAACCGCCAACCACACCTTCCAACCGGGCCACCGGGTGATGGTGCAGGTGCAATCCAGCCTGTTCCCGCTATACGACCGCAATCCGCAGACCTACGTGCCCAACATCTTCTTCGCCAAGCCTGGCGATTATCAAAAAGCCACGCAGCGGGTGTACGTGTCCCCCGAGCAGCCCAGCTACATCACTCTGCCGGTACGTTGAGCGCGTGGGCGCCGCGTGCCGGCGGCGCCCACGCATCTTCCAGCAGCTGCGGGCGGCAGACCACCCAGGCGGCGGCCAGCTGCACCAGCAGGCAGATGACCAGGAACACGAACGGGGAGGTCCAGCCGCCACTGTGCGCGTGCAGCCAGCCGAACAGGAATGGCCCCAGGCAGCTCACCGCATAGCCCACACCTTGCGAGAAACCGGACAGTGCGGCCGAACCGGCCGCCGTGCGGCTGCGCTGATTCACCAACACCAATGCCAACGGAAACGTGCTCGGCCCCAGGCCGAGCAGGGTCACCCACAGCACCGGTGCGGCCAGCGGCGCCCACCACAGCCCGGCAAACGCGACGAGGTGGCAGGCTGCGCAGAGCAGTACGATCGGAAACGGATTGCGCATGCGCACCGCCAGCGCCGGCATGGTCAGCGCCCCGGCCATGCCCAATGCCGCGAACAACGCCACCATGGTGCCGCCGAACGCAGGCGATGCACCGGCTTCGCGCAGCAGCGTCGGCAGCCAGGTGAACATGGAATAGGTCACCAGCGAGGTCATGCCGAAGGTCACCGCCATGCACCACCCCAGCGCAGTACGGGCGACGCGGCCTTCGGCTTCGGGCGTGGGGGTGACCGGTGCCGGGCCGGTTGCGCGGAGGCGCCGATGGTTGGCGTGCACCAGCGCCCACGCCGCCGTTGCCAGCAGGGCCGGCAGCACCCACGCCACCATCGAACTGCGCCAACCCAGCGCATCGGCCACCGGCACTGCCAGCAGCGCCGGCAGCAGCGTACCGACCTGCAGCACGGTGATGTACAGCGTGCTCACCCGGCCCACGCGGTCGCCGAAGTAACGCTTCACAAGTGGCGGCAGTACCACGTTGCCCATGCCCATCCCGGCCAACGCCACCAGCGAGCCGACCAGCAACCCGGCGGTGCCCGGCAGCAGCGGGCGCAGCACTAATCCCAGCGTGGCCAACGCCATCGACGCCAGCGCCACGCGCAGCAAACCGAAACGGCGCAGCAACGCGGGCGTTGCCACGCCGGTGAGTGCGAACGCTGCGGTCGGCAACATGCCGAGCGCGCCCATGGTGGGCGCGCCGAAGGCGTACTCGTCGGCAATGCGTTCCAGCAGCGGCGTCAGCGACGTCACCGCGGTGCGCAAGTTGAATGCGGACAGCAAGATCGCGGCCAGCACCAGGCCGCGACCACGCAACTGGGCGGACGAAGAAGACGCGGAAGTGACAACAGACATGACAGACCATCCGCGCCGCGCACCTGCGTGCAACGACGCCTGAAAACACAAAACCGGCACGAGGCCGGTTTGTGTTTTGAAACTGGTCGGGGAGACAGGATTCGAACTTGCGACCTCTACGTCCCGAACGTAGCGCTCTACCAGACTGAGCTACACCCCGAAGGAGCAGCGTATGTTACATAGGGAATGGGGAATCGGCAAGCATCCGATGAAATTATTTTACTGGGGCGGCTCGCCACGCTCGGGCTCGCGTGCTTCGAACCACATGCCGTTGAGCACCGCGGCCGATGCCGCCAGGCCGGTGCCGAGTATCCATGCGAAATACCACATTGGGGTGCTCCTCGAGTCGTTGAAAAAGATGGTGACGCGCGGTGCGGCAACGGCAGCGCAGGCACTGCGATCGCTGCCGCGGCGCTCAGTAGGCGTTGGGATTGGCCGTGACCGCATCGTCGGTGACCTTGCCCTTGAGCACGCGATACACCCAGCTGGTGTACGCCAGCACGATCGGCATGAACACGGCAGTGGCCAGCAACATGATCCACAACGTCAGACGGCTGCTGGATGCATCCCACAGCGTCAGGCTCGCGCTCGGCGTGCTGGAAGAGGGCAGCAGGAACGGAAACAACGCAAAGCCCACCGTGAACACGATGCCGACGATGGCGCTGCCGGAAGCGATGAAGGCCACGCCGCCGCGCCGCATGCGCAAGAGCATCGCGCTCATCGCAAGCCCGACCATGCCCACCAGCGGCGCCACCAATGTGGCCGGCATGCTGCTGTAGTTGTGCAACCAGCCGCCCGCGGCGGTGAGCGCAGCGGTCTTGCCGAGCGGGTTGGTGGCCGCGTCTGTGGCCAGCAACGAGGTCACCGCATAGCCGGGCAGACCCAGCGCCACCCATGCGCCGCCTGCTGCAAACAGTGCCAGCGCACACAGCGCAGCGATGCCGCCGAAACGTGCCGCGCGCTCGGCCACCGGTCCATCGGTCTTGAGCACGAGCATCGCGGCGCCATGCGCGAGCAGCATCGCCACGCTGAGCAAGCCGGCGAGCAACGCGAACGGCGTCAGCAGCCCCAACAGGTTGCCGGTGTAGAACGTGCGCATGCTGTCGTCGAAATGGAACGGCACCCCCAGCAGCACGTTGCCGACCGCCACGCCCATGATCAGCGCCGGAATGAAGCCACCGACGAACAGCGCCCAGTCCCAATTGCTGCGCCAGCGTGCACTCGCCAGCTTGCCGCGGAACTTGAAACCGACCGGGCGCAGGATCAGCGCGAACAGGATCAGGAACATCGCCAGATAAAACCCGGAGAAACTCACTGCATACAACGGCGGGAACGCGGCAAAGATCGCGCCGCCGCCCAGGATCAACCACACCTGGTTGCCTTCCCAGACCGGGCCGACGGTATTGATCACCAGCCGGCGTTCGGCATCGTTGGTGGCGACGAACGGCAGCAGTGCGCCCACGCCAAGATCGAAGCCGCCCATCACCGCATAACCGGACAGCAGCACGCCGAGCAGCAGCCACCAGATCACGCGCAGGGTTGTGTAATCGAGCAATACGAAATCCATGATGTCTCTCCTTCGCTTACGGTGCGCTGCCGGCCACGGCACCGGAACTCAGCGGTGCGTGACGCGACGGGGCGTGGTCTTGCGGGGCATGCTCGTGTGGGGCGACGCGCAATGCGTTGGGCAGCATCGGCGGGAACAGCGCATCCGGGCCCTTGTTGATGGTCTTCAGCGACAACTTGATCGCAATCACCAGTAGCGTGGTGTACAGCGCGGTGAAGCCCACCAGCGTCAGCACGATCTCGTACAGATCCAGCCCCGAGGCGGCGTAGAACGTGGGCAGCACGCCTTCCACCGCCCACGGCTGGCGGCCGTATTCGGCAACGAACCAGCCGCATTCGATCGCGATCCAGGGCAGCGGCAACGTCCACAGGGCCAAGGTCAGGAACCAGCGTTTTTCCTGGAAGTTGTGCTTGCAGGCAAACCAGAAGGCGACAGCGAAAAACGCGATGAGATACATGCCGATGGCGGCCATGATGCGGAAGGTCCAGAACAGCGGCAGCACGCGTGGCACGGTGTCCATCGCGGCCTGGGCAATCTGCTCCGGCGTGGCGTTGCCGATATCGTCGCGGTAGCGCTTGAGCAGCAGGCCGTGGCCCAGGTCCTGCCAATGCGCATCGAAAACCTTGCGCGCTTGGGCGTCGTTCTTGTCGGCGCGGATGCGTTGCAGTGCCCCATAGGCGATTTGACCGCCGCGGATGCGGTGTTCGGCACGGCCGACCAATTCGAGAATGCCTGGAATCGGCTCGTTCAGCGAACGCGTGGCGATCAAGCCCATCAGGTATGGAATCTTGATGGCGTAATCGTTGCGATGGGTGGTCTGGTTCGGAATGCCGAACGCAGTGAAGTCGGCCGGCGCAGCTTCGGTTTCCCACATCGCTTCGATGGCGGCCAGTTTCATCTTCTGGTGTTCGCTGGCGGCGTAGCCGCTCTCGTCGCCCAGCACCACCACCGACAGCGACGACAGCAGACCGAACGCTGCGGCCACCGCAAACGAACGCCGTGCCATCTCAATATGCTTGCCGCGCAACAGGTAAAACGCACTGATCGACATCACGAACACCGCACCCAGCACGTAGCCGGCGCTGACGGTATGCACGAACTTGGCTTGCGCCACCGGGTTGAACAGCACCGCCACGAAATCCACCACTTCCATGCGCATGGTGTCCGGGTTGAATACCGCACCGGCCGGATTCTGCATCCAGCCGTTGGCGATCAGGATCCATAACGCGGAGAAATTGCTGCCCAGCGCCACCAGCCAGGTGGTGATCAGGTGCTGCACCTTGCTCAGGCGATTCCAGCCCAGAAAGAATAGCCCCAGAAACGTGGCCTCCAGAAAAAAAGCCATCAGTCCTTCAATCGCCAGCGGCGCACCGAAGATGTCGCCCACGTAATGGCTGTAGTACGACCAGTTCATGCCGAACTCGAACTCCATCACGATGCCGGTGCCGACACCCATGGCGAAGTTGATGCCGAACAGCACGCCCCAGAACATGGTCATGCGCCGCCAGATCTGCTTGCCGGTCATGACGTAGACGCTTTCCATGATGCCCAGCAGGAACGACAGACCCATGGTGAGCGGCGGAAAGATGAAGTGGTACATCGCGGTGACTGCGAACTGCAGCCGCGACAGTTCGACAACTGTCGAGTCGATCATGGCGGGTGGGCCTGGTTGAGGGGCGGTAAGGAATGTGGCGATCATCTGCCGCGATCGCGTCGGCCGCGTTGATCCAAATCAATGCGGCCCCGGACAGGTGCGTCACACTGTCTATCCCCCGACCGGGAGGCGGCGACTTACAATCGCGTGCAATGCGCAGTCTTCAGAAGAGCGACGTGGGCCAGCCCAGCGTGCAAGCCAGCGAAACGCCCGCCCGGCGCCGTCAACGCGGCCAGTGGCTGGATGCGCTTGCCGCATCGGCCACGCGTGCGCGGCGGCTTGCCGGGGTTGCGGTGGCGTTGTCGGGTGTGTTGCTGCTCGTGCAATCGGCTGCGATCGCCTGGCTGGTACAGGCGGTGCTGGTGCAGCACCTGGCGTTGACGCAATTGCGCAACGTGGGCGCGGGCTTGCTGCTGGCGCTGATCGGGCGCGCACTACTCAACGCCTGGGCGCAATCGCTGACCGGTGGAGTGGCCGACGTGGCCAAACGCGAACTGCGCACGCGCATTGCCAGACGCCTGACGCAGCACGGACCGCTATGGTTGCGCCGGCAGCGCAGCGGCGAACTGGGCGAATTGAGCCTGGCGCATACCGATGCACTGGAAGGCTATTTCGTCGGCTACCAGCTCGCGCGCATCGAAATGTTGCTGGTGCCGCCGCTGATCCTGATCGCGGTGTTTTCGGTCGATTGGGTGGTCGGGATGGTGTTGCTGCTCACCGCGCCGCTGATTCCGTTCTTCATGATGCTGGTGGGGTGGGGCGCCGAGGCCGCAGGGCGCGAACAACTCGGCGAGTTGGCGCGCATGGGCGGGCATTTCGCCGATCGCCTCAAGGGCCTGGGATTGCTGCGCGTGTATGGCCGCGGCCAGGCTGAGTTGCAGGGCATTGCCGCCGCTGCCGAGGGCGTGCGCGAGCGCTCGCTGAAAGTGTTGCGTATCGCATTCCTGTCGTCGACCGTGCTGGAATTTTTTGCCTCCGTCAGCGTGGCGATCGTGGCGCTGTACTTCGGTTTGAGTTATCTGGGCATGCTCCATCTGCACGGTATGCCGTCGCTGGGCGCGGGCATGTTCTGCCTCTTGCTGGCGCCGGAATTCTTCGCGCCCCTGCGGCGCCTGGCCGCGCATTACCATGACCGCGCAAACGCCTTGGCTACAGTGGCCGAGGCCGAGCGGTTGCTGCAGGGTTTCCAGCCGCCTGCTGTTGCAGACACCGGTGCGCTACCCGCACGTGCCCTGGAGCCAGCACAAGCGCATGCGCCCTTGTTGCAGGCACGTCGATTGGCACTGCGTCCTGCCGGCGCACCGCAGGTGATGGTCAAGGAGTTTGCGTTGACGCTGGAGCCCGGGCAGCGCGTTGCAGTGATCGGCGCCAGCGGCAGCGGCAAGAGCACGCTGCTGGAAGGACTCGCTGGTTGGCTTGCACCCGAGGCGGGCAGCGTGGCCGTGCGCCCGGGTGCGCGCATTGGATATGCCACGCAGCGGCCCTACCTGTTTCACGGCAGCATCGCCGACAACCTGCGCCTGGGCGACCCGCAGGCCAACGATGCGCGCCTGCATGCGGTGGCCGAGGCGGCGCAAGTGCTGCGCTTTACCACGCACTTGCCGGCTGGCCTGGACACGGTGATCGGCGAGCGTGGCTTTGGTTTGTCCGGTGGCGAAGCCCGACGCGTGGCGTTGGCGCGGTTGTTGTTGCGCGAGCCGGATGTGTTACTGCTGGACGAACCCACCGCCTTTCTCGACGCGGACACCGAAGCGGAATTGCTGCGTACGCTGGGCATCTTTGCGCGCGGCCGTGCGGTCGTTCTGGCGACGCACAGCGCTGCGGCGATGCGTTGGGCCGACACGGTGATCGATCTGCGCGGCGCGACGGTCACGGTGGAGGCACCATGAGCCGCGCCCAGCCTGATCGTTTGCGCGATGTGTTCGGTCGGCATGCCTGGCGTCTGCTGTTGTCGGCAGTGCTGGTGCTGGTCACCATGCTTGCCGGTGTCGGCCTGCTGGGCTTGTCCGGCAGCTTCCTGACCGCCGCTGCGCTGGCAGGCGTTGCCGGTATGGGGACCGGCTTCAATTTCTTCTCGCCGTCGGCCGGCATCCGCGCCTTGACCTTCGCGCGTATCGTGTCGCGCTACGGCGAAAAGTTGATCGGGCACGATGCCACCTTGCGCATCGCCCGCGATCTGCGGGTGTGGTTCTTTCGTCGCGCCTTGCCGCTGGCGCCCGGGCGATTGTCGGCCACCCGCACCGGCGATCTGCTGGCGCGGCTGATGTCCGACATCGGCGAGGTCGACGGCCTCAGCGTGCGCGCATTGGCACCGCTGGTCGCGTTGCTCGGCATCTGGCTGGGCGGTGTCGCCGCCGCTGCACTGATCTATCTTCCCGCTGCATGCTTGTTGCTGGTGCTCGGCGTGCTGATCGGTGGGCTGGTGCCGTGGCAGGTGGCACGCGGCGGCGCGCAGCGCGAGCAGTTGCGTGCGCAGCAGCGCACCACCTTGCGCACGCAGGCATTCGAAGGCCTGGAGGGCGCAGCCGACCTTGCTGCGGTCGATGCGCAGGGCGCCTGGCTGCAGCGCAGCGACGCCGCGGCCGCCGCGGTCACCGGCGGCGATTGCATCCAGCGCAGACGGCTGATCACCGGCAACCTGCTGCATGCGCTCTGCGGCGGGCTGGGGCTGGCCGGCATGCTGTGGCTGGCACTTGGCGCGGCCGAAGGCGGGCTGATCGCCGCCGAACTGGCTGCAGGCCTGGTGTTTTTGACCATGGCGTTGCTGGAAGTCTGGGCCGGTGCCGGGCTGGCGTTACAGGCGCTGCAAAGCGCGCGCGTTGCCGCCGGGCGCCTGCAGGCCATCGTCGATCAAGCGCCATCGGTCGGCGATCCGACGCACGCAATCGACGTGCCGCGCACTGGTACGCTGCAATTGCAGCAGTTGTCGTTTGCCTGGCCCGGTAGCGTGCGCCCGGTGCTGCATGCGCTCGATCTGACCCTGGCGCCGGGCGAGCGCATTGCCATCAGCGGCGACAGCGGCAGCGGTAAAAGCACATTGTCGGCGTTGTTGCTGCGGCTGTGGGATCCGCAGGCCGGGCAGCTGCGCTACGCCGGCATCGACCTGCGTGACGTCGCACAGGCGCAATGGCACCAGCGTATCGCCTGGCTGCCCCAGAATGCGCCGGTGTTTGCCGGCAGCGTGCGCGACAACCTGCGCATCGGCGACGCCACTGCCGACGATGCCGCGTTGTGGCAGGTGCTCGAGCAGGTGCGTCTGGGCGCGTGGGCCAGTGCGAACAACGGCCTGGACACCTGGGTAGGCGAAAACGGCGCCACACTGTCTGCCGGCCAGGCGCGCCGGCTTGCCCTCGCGCGGGCACTGCTGCGCGATGCCCCGATCCTATTGCTCGACGAACCCACCGATGGTCTGGACGTGGATACCGCCGACGCGCTGCTGCTCGACCTGGCCGCCGCACTCGGCGAACGCTCGCTGGTGATGATCACCCACGACGCGCTACCGCGCGGTGTCGTGCAACGGCATTACCGGATGCGTGAGGGAACGCTGGAACTGCTCGATCAGAACGCATAGCCAATCGCTGCGGTCCTCGAACGTGGTCGCGGGATGCGCATTGATCACCTGGCCGCACGCTGTTGGTCGCGTCAATCGAACAGCACCGGAAGCGAGGCCATCAGATCGGTCCCGGTCACCGCCAGCACCAGCGCGCCGACGTTCAACGCAACCGTGAGCCAGAACGTCAGCTGAAACGCCGCCTTGCTGCATTTGTGCCGGTGGATGTCCTGCGCCAGCAATGCACCTGGCCAGCCACCGATCAGCGCCAGCAGGTGCAAGCTGGATTCGGGTGTACGCCATTGATTGCGTTGCGCGGCCGATTTGTCCATCGCATAGATCAGCAGCGTGACCAGGCTGGCCGCCGCGTACCAGAGCGGTACGATCACCGGTACCGCGTGCATCAGCGTGGCTGCCGTCAAGGCGAGCATCGACACCGCAGCCAGCGTCTTGCGCGGCAACCCGCTGCGACGCTGTTCGGTTCTGGCGGCGGTGGTACGGTCTGCCCAACGCACTTGCGTGGCATTCAGGCGCTTGTGCGCATCGCGTTCGATTGCATACGTGATGATCTCCCCATCGCGCGGGCGACGCGTCTTCTGTGCAAATGCGCTGATATGGACGAATGCACGGTCGCCACCACCATGGGGCGTGACGAAGCCAAAGCCCTTGTGATCATTCCAGTCGCTGAGACGTCCTTGATAGCGCATTGGCATAGCTCTGTCGGATGGTTTGGCTTGCCGGTGCGGTCTGCGCGTCTATAACGCATCAATTGCTCAGCCGGCAAAGCAGCGGTGATGGTCGTCCTATTGCAGCAACATCGGCGGATATTCGGCAGCGCAGAGCGAGGGTCAAGGAGCTCAACAGTCCTGCAAGAAGTCGCTCACCGCTGGGCCGAAGCGGGCGAAATCGACCAGGAACGCGTCGTGGCCTTGCGGCGAGTCAAGACCGATGAATTGCGCATCGGCGCCGCCGGCGCGCAGGCCGTCGGCGATCTGTTCCTGCTGCTGCACCGGGAACAGGATGTCGGTGTTGGCACCGATCGCCAGCGCACGCGCGATGCGAATCCGCGCCAGCCCGGCGAGCACGGTTGCGGCGGTCGAGATGCCGGTCTCCGGCTTGGCGGAGGCGGGCAGGGCAGCTGCACCGGGGCTGTCCATGCCGACGTTGGCGGCCGGTTCGTCATCGACATACTCGGCCAGGTCGAACCAGTCCATCGAGCGGCTCAGATACAGATAGCAGTTGGGGTCGAAGAAGCGCACGAAGCGACGTGCGTGGCCTTCCAGGTAGCTTTCCACCTGGAATTCCAGGCCAAACGGATCATCGGCCGCCTGCTCCGAATCCAGCCGCACGCGGCCGAAACGGCCGTCCCATTCCAGCGCCGAACGATACGTGATCACGCCGAGCTTGCGCGCCATGCGCATGCCCGATTCCGGGTAGCGCACATCGTCGTAGTGGCCGCCGTTCCAGTGTGGATCCAGCCGGATCGCCTCGCGTTGCAACGAGCGGATTGCGATTGAAAACGGCAATGCCTGCGCGCTGCCGGAAATATTGATGTGGCTGCGCGCGATGCCAGGATGGCGCAGCAACAGCGCCAGCGCGGTCATGCCGCCCATCGAGTTGCCGATCAGGCAGGCCAGCTGCGCGATACCCAGCGCGCGTACCACATCGGCTGCGGCGTCGGCCACGTCTTCGATCGACAGGTCCGGAAAGGTGAGGCGATACAGCAAGCCGGTGGCAGGGTTCACCGAAGCCGGCCCGGTCGAGCCCTTGCAACTGCCCAACGAATTGACGCACACCACGAACCAGCGTGTGGTATCGATCGGCTTGCCCGGCCCTAGCATTGCGTCCCACCAGCCCGGCTCTGGGTTGGCCTGGTTTGCCGCCGCGTGCGCGTTAGGCGACAGGCCGGTGACGATCAGGATCGCATTGCTGCGGTCTGCTGCCAGCGTGCCCCAGGTCTCGTACGCCACGCGTGCCTGATGCAGCACGCCGCCGCGTTTCATCGGAAACGGTGAGGGCAGGGCGTGGTACAGCGTGCCGGCGGGGATGAATTCAGTCATGGGCCAATTCTATCTGCCATGGCACGCGCCAGTGTGCAGGATGGGAATGGGAAATCCGGAATTGGCTGGAAGCCATGCGCTGCGTGATGCCACTTTGCAGGGCGGCAGACCTGCGGTTTGGCTGCAAGACCCTTGCATGCCCACCAGCGCGGAACGCTGCAATGCGTCCTTGCAAGCGCCTGAGCGACATCCGTGCCGCGACGGTGAGCAGGCAAGGGCCGGTCGAGATGGTCGGTACAGATGATTTGAACATCGCAACCGACCAGGAGCGACCAACAGAACTCCTGCGCAGCCGTCAGGCTGGCGCAGATGGTGTTTGGCATTCTTATGCGGCACTGCGCCGAAGCGTCGCAATGAGACGCAACACGCCATCAGCGGCCGATCACCAGCTCCACTGGCGCGTCCGCAGGCAGTGCGATCGTCACCGGTGCGCTTTCCACGTCGTCGGCCTGACGCATGGCGTTGCCGCTGCGCGACAGCCGGGCCAGCAGCTGTACCTTGTCCAGCGTAGGCATCGGGCTGTCGCCATCGTCCAGCATGATGGTCAATGGAAGCTCGCTCAGCGCGTGTTTTTCCACCGCCACCGGCATCGGCGTGTCGGCCGCGCGCGCGATCACGAACACGCTGGTGTCGCCGGACAATCCGGCGCGCTTGGCGAATTCGGCATCCAGCGTCACGCGCACCTGGATGCGTTTGTCGCTCGCTGCAGCGGCGGTAGGTGCAGCCGGTGCCTGGATCGGCTCGAGCTTGGCGTCCTGTCGGGCTGCATTGATCTGTTCGAGCAGGCCAGGGCGGGTTGCGACATCGACCACGCGCAATAGCGGCTCCCATGTCGCACTGGCCTTGGCCGGCTCACCGGCCTGGCGCTGCACCACCCCCAGGAACCAGCGTGCGCGTTGATGGTCCGGTTGCACCGCCAGCGCGTATTCGAGCAGGCGCATGGCTTCCGGATCCGGGCGACCGCTGTCGTCGGCAAGCATGCGCGCCTGCGCCGCGGCGACCAGCACGTCCGCTTCGTCCGGACGCAGTGCCACCGCGCGTGCGAAGGCATCGCGCGCTTCGGCAAATTTCTGCTGGCTGGACAGCGAGCGCCCCAGCAACACCCAGCCTTCGGCCTGTTCGGGGTTACTGGCCAGCGCCGCGCGCAGCTGCACGATGGCTTCATCCAGCGAACGTGGCGTGGCCGGGCGATTGGTCGGCTGGGTGATGGCGCCTGGCGTGCCGACCAACCAGTACAACGCCGCACTCGCGGCCAGCAGCAACACTGCCACGCTTGCGGCCAGGCCGCGCGCCTCGCGCCACAGCGGGCGCACCACCACGCCGAAGGCCAGCAGCGCAATCACGATCCCCGCGATGACAAAGCCGGCCATCACCACTCCTGCTCATCGGCAGGCATGGCAGGCGCGGCCACGCTGCGTTTGCGTACCACCAGCACAACGGCGCCCGCGCCCAGCAGCAACACCAGCAGCGGACCGAACCATAGCAGCCAGGTGCGCGACTCCACACGCGGACGGTACAGCACGAACTCGCCATAGCGCGCGACCAGGAACTGGCGGATCTGCGCATCGCTGCGGCCTTCGTGCATCAGTGCCAGCACCTCGCGGCGCAAGTCCTGCGCAATTTGCGCGTTGGAATCGGCCAGCGACTGGTTCTGGCATTGCACGCAGCGCAACTCGGCGGTAAGTGCATGAAAACGCGCCTCCTCTTCGGCCGATGCATAGCGCAGCGGCGCCGGGTCGCCGACCGGCTGGGCAACGGCCAGCCAGGGTAGCAACAGCAGCAGGAGCAGCCAGGTGCGCGTCATCGTTTGGCGTGCAGGTCCGGTGCGGCAGTGGGGGAACGCTCGATCTTGCTCAGCGCCGGAATCAACTGGGTGTCGATGATGGATTGGGTCAGCATGCCGCTGTACTTCCAGCGCACCACGCCACGCCCGTCGACCAAGAAGGTTTCCGGCGCGGCGGCGATGCCGAAATCGATGGCGGTGCGGCCATCTTGATCGGCGACCACAAGCAGATACGGGTTGCCGAGTTGTTCGAGCCAGCGCAGCGCATCGTTGCGCTCGTCCTTCCAGTTGTAGCCGATCACGCGCACGCGTTTGGTCAGGGCGAAGCGGCTCAGCACCGGGTGTTCTTCGCGGCAGGCCGGGCACCAGCTGCCCCACACGTTGATGATGTATGGCGCGCCGCGCAATTCGCGCGCATGCACCACGATGGCCGGGTCGTGCAGCAACGGCAGCGCGAATTCCGGCGCTGGTTTGCCGATCAGCGCAGAGGGCAGGGCATCGCGATCGTCCTGACCGGAGCGCACCACCGCATAGACCAGCAGCGCTGCCAGGGCGAGCAGCAGCACGATGGCGCCCACGAGAACCGCAGTGGGCAGGCGGGGCGAACGTGACTCAACCATCTTGGATCTCCGGAGAACGACGAAAACGCCGGTCGGCCGCGGTCACCAGGCCGCCAAGCGCCATCAGCAACGCTCCCAGCCAGATCCAGCGGACGAACGGTTTGAGGTGGACACGCACCGCCCAGGCTTGATTGCCCAGCGGTTCGCCAAGGGCGACATACAGATCGCCAAACGGACCAGGGCGGATCGCCGCCTCGGTCAACGTCTGGCCGCCACTGGCGTAACGGCGCTTTTCGGCATGCAGCGCGCCTACCGGGGCATCGTCCTTGAATACCTGCAGGTTGGCACGGTCGGACACGTAATTGGGCCCGCGCCGTTCTTCGATCCGGTCGAAATGCAGTGCATAGCGGCCGATCTGCACCTGTTGCCCGGGCGCCAGCGCCACTTCGCGCTGCAGGCTCAATCCCTCCACCAGCATGGCACCGGACAGGAACACCGCAACGCCCAGGTGCGCCAGCACCATGCCGAGCATCTCGGCAGTGAATTTGCGCCCCTTGGCCGCCCGTCGCGTCCACAGGAAGCGCGTGGTGCCCAGCAGCACCCAGGCTGCACCGGCGACACCGAAGGCGGCTTTCAATTGTCCCTGCGGCGCGGCGAACCAGGCCAGTACGCCGGCCGCCACCGCCAGACCCGCCCACGGCGCCAGCATCGCCATCGGCCGCGAAGCCTGTTCGCGCTGCCAGCGGGTGAGCGGGCCGAAGGGCAACAGTGCGACCAGCGGCGCCATCAACACCACGAACAAGGTGCCGAAGTAGGGTGGCCCAACCGACAGCTTGCCCAGCCCCAAGGCATCGGCGAGCAGCGGATACAAGGTACCCAGCAACACCATTGCGCAGGCGCAGGTGAGCAACAGGTTGTTCAACAGCAACAAGGTTTCGCGCGAGCTGCCGGCGAATGCGCGACGCGGATCGTCCACCACCGACAGAAGCGGCGCGCGCAACGCATACAGCAGCAACGAACCACCGACCACGGCCAGTAGGAAGACCAGAATGAACAGCCCACGCGACGGGTCGGCCGCGAACGAGTGCACGCTGGTCAGCACGCCCGAGCGCACCAGAAAGGTGCCCAGCAGCGACAGCGCGAAGGCGGCGATTGCCAGCAACAAGGTCCAGCTGGCGAAGCTGCCGCGCTTTTCGGTCACCGCCTGCGAATGCAGCAGGGCGGTGCCCACCAACCACGGCATGAAACTGGCGTTCTCCACCGGGTCCCAGAACCACCAGCCACCCCAGCCCAGCTCGTAGTACGCCCACCAGCTGCCAAGCGCGATGCCGACGGTGAGCATCGACCAGGCGACATTGGTCCACGGCCGCGTCCAGCGCAGCCAGCGCGCATCCATGCGGCCTTCCAGCAGTGCGGCGATGGCGAACGCGAACGGCACCGCAAAGCCGACGTAGCCGCAATACAGCATCGGCGGATGGACGATCAGCCCCGGGTCCTGCAGCAGCGGATTGAGGTCGCCACCTTCCAGCGGCACCGGGAACAACCGCGCGAACGGGTTGGAGGTAAACAGCAGGAAGGCCAGAAACCCAATGCTTACCAGCGCCATGACGCCGAGCACCCGCGCGATCACGTGCGCGGGCAGCTGCCGCGACCAGAGCGCCACCGCGCCGGTCCATAACGCCAGTACCAGCGTCCACAGCAGCAGCGAGCCTTCGTGCGCGCCCCACACTGCCGAATAGCGGTACATCACCGGCAGCAGGCTGTTGGAATTTTCGGCGACGTAGCGCACCGAAAAATCCTGCACCAAGAAGGCGTGCGTCAACACGGCGAAGGCCGATGCGATCAGTGCCAGCTGCACCAGCGCCGCCGGTCGCGCCACGGCCATCCAGCTGCTGCGTCCGCGCTGTGCGCCTGCCAGCGGCACCACGGCCTGCACCAGCGCCACCAGCAGGGCCAGCACCAGCAGGAACGTCCCGAGTTCAGGAAGCATCGGGCCGGCGCGTTGTCGAGCGTGGGCCGGTGCCACAACGGCAAGTGCACTGCCGAGTCCGCATTCCTGCAGCGGTTGCACCTGCTTGCCCACGCGCGGTGACTTCATTACCTGCGCACGCACCGCGCAAGCCACCTGCCTGCCGGCATGCCGATGTCCTGATGCACGGCATCACTGCCGCTCTCCAACTTGACCGGCCGCGGCTGGCACATCGTGCTTGCGATGCGCGCTGCCCATCTTGTCGGCCACTTCCTTCGGCATATAGGTTTCGTCGTGCTTGGCCAGCACATCTTCGGCGACGAAGATGCCGTTCTGCATGCGGCCAGTGGCCACCACGGCCTGCCCCTCGCGAAACAGGTCCGGCAGGATGCGGTCGTAACTGACGGTCAATTGCGCATCGCCATCGGTGACGCGGAATTGCGCTTCCAATGCGCCGGAGGCGCGTTTGAACGAGCCTTTTTCGACCATGCCGCCAAGCCGGAAGCGGGAATGTGCGCCGGCATCGCCACGCAGCACTTCCGAAGGGGTGTACAGGTAGGCCACATTGCGCTGCAAGGCCATGGCCACCAGCGTGGTTGCCAACCCGCCGGCCAGCACCAACGCCAGTACCAGCCACAGGCGGCGGCGACGTTGCGGGTTCACCGGATCAGCTCCGCATCGCCGGGCACCGCGCGCTTGCGCTCGCGCAGGCGGCGCGCCTGGGCGGTTTTCAATGCGCGACGCACCTGCCAACGGCCGGCGATCAGGTCCCACAGCAGCACCAGCACGAATACCGCATAGGCGGCGATGACGTAAGGCAGGTAGTTCATGCCGCACTCTCCGGCGCATCGCGCACGATCCAGGCCTTGCCGGCCTCGCGACGCAGGTTGTCGGCGCGCGCGCGCGTCAGCAGCGACCCGACAAACCAGAACTTGGTGCCGATCACCATCAACCACAGCGGCAGCAGCATGCTTGCATCGATCGTGGACGGCCCAAGCAGGCGAATGCTCTGGCCTTGATGCAGCGAATTCCACCACACCACCGAATAGCGGATCACCGGCAGCAGCGCCACCCCGACGATGGCCAGCAACGCCGCCGCGCGCGCCGCCTGACGGCGGTCGTCGATGGCGTGGTACAGGCCGATCACGCCCAGATACAGGAACAGCAGAATCAATTCGGTGGTCAGGCGCGGGTCCCAGTCCCACCAGGCGCCCCACATCGGTTTGCCCCAGATGCTGCCGGTCAGCAGGGTGATCACGGTAAACGCAGCGCCGATCGGCGCGCACGCCATCGCCAGGATCTCGCAGATCTTGATGCGCCAGATCAAGGCGATGGCCGCATACAGCGCCATCAGCCCGAACACGAACAGGCTCATCCACGCGCTCGGCACATGGATGTAGAGAATACGAAAGCTGTCGCCCTGCTGGTAATCCGCCGGCACCGCGAACAAGGCCTGCCAGATGCCCACGCCCAGCAGCAACGCGGCCAGCGCGTAGCACCACGGCGCCCAGCGCGCAGTAAAACGGTCGAAGATCGGGGGCGATGCGAGTTGGTGGAACCAGCGGACGACGACGTTCATGCGATGGCAGTAGCCTTTGGAATGGCATTGGCTCTCGAAACAGCAACAACGCGTTGTGTGGGGCGTGCTATCGACCATGCATCGACGGCAGCGCTCAACTCAACGAAATGCGGATCGCGGCCGCTGCAGCCAGCGGTGCGAGGACCACACCGATCACCAATCCGGCGCCCAACAACAACAACGCACCCACCGCATCCTGCCCTTGTCCGCTGGCCGCCACGCTGCCGGCACCGAACACCAGCACCGGCACGTACAACGGTAACGCCAGCAACGCGACGAGAATACCAGAGCGTTTCATCGTCACCGTCAGTGCCGCAACCACAGCGCCGAGCAGACTCAGGAGCGGCGTTCCCAGCGCCAACGATGCCAGCAGCACCGGCAGTTGGTCATGCGGCAGGTGCAGCAATTCGCCCAGCAGCGGCGTCACTGCAATCAGCGGCAACGCACTGGTCGCCCAATGGAGCAGCACGCGCACTGCGATCAACCACGCCAATGGCACCGGTGCCAGCAGCCATTGCTCCATCGAGCCGTCTTCCACATCGCTGCGGAACAAGGCATCCAGCGACAGCAGGCCAGCCAGCAACACCGACAGCCACAACACCGCCGGTGCAGCCTGCGCGAGCAGGTCCGGGCGGCCGCCCAGTCCCAACGCGAACAACACCACGATCAGTAGCGCGAACAATGCCGGCTGCAACGCATCGCTGCGGCGCCGCCACAGCAGCTGCAGGTCGCGGGCAAGCAGAGCGCGGGCCGCCTGCCAGAGCGACGGTTGCGGCGAATGCGTGCTCATGCCGCAGCCTCCAGCGTGAGCATGCGCGTGCGCACCGGTGGCGCTGCATACGCACCATGCGTGGTGACCAGCGCCGCGCCACCGCCGCGCAGATGCGCGGAGATCATTCGGTTAACCAGGGTGATGCCATCCAGATCCAGGTTGGCGTACGGCTCGTCCAGCAACCACAGTGGCGCCGGCGACAGCCACAGCCGTGCCAGCGCCAGCCGCTTGCGCTGGCCTGCCGACAACTGCCGCACCAGTGCGTCTTCGTAACCGGCCAGGCCGACGATCGCCAGCGCGCTGCCGGGCATCTGCTTGGCGCGGCGGCCGTGCAGGCCGCACAGGAAGTGCAGGTTTTCCAGCGTGCTGAGGTCGGCCTTCAGGCCGGGCAGGTGGCCGAGGTAGGCCATGAAGCGGCTGCGGTCGCCGCGCTTGGCGGTCTTGCCATCGATCTGGATCTGCCCGCGCTCCACATGCAGCAGGCCAGCCAGCACGCGCAGCAACGTGGTCTTGCCGGCGCCGTTGTCGCCTTGCACCAGCAGCGCCTCGCCGGCATCGACATGGAAATCCAGCGGGCCAAACACCGGCTCCTCGTTGCGGCTGAAGGCCAGGGCGTGCGCCGCCAGCAGCGGCGGTGCGGTGTGCAGCGGTTCGATCATCGGTGCAGCGGGCTCGGGTCGCAGGACGGCATGGGGAAGGGCCGGGGGCAGGCACGCGCCGGACCGGGCGCGCATTGTAGCGACGATGGTGGCATGCCGGGGACGTCGGCGGCAGCGCTGCAGGCGCCGCGGTGTGTCAGGGAACGCTGTTTTGCAGCGTCCGGGCGCAACCTGCTGGCGGCTTTGCGTACACTCGCGGTCCCCCCGTTTCTTGTCCGGACAGGCACCATGCCCCTCACGACCAAGCTGCCCAAGGTGGGCACCACCATCTTCACCGTCATGTCGCAGCTGGCGGCCGAGCACGGCGCGGTCAATCTGGGCCAGGGCTTTCCCGATTTCGCGGTGCCGCAGCGGCTGGTCGACGAACTGAGCAAGGCCATGGCGGCCGGCCACAACCAGTACCCACCGATGACCGGCGTGGCCACGTTACGCCAGGCCATCGCCGGCAAGGCGCAGCGCTGCTATGGCGCGCAGGTCGATGCCGACACCGAGATCACCGTCACCAGCGGTGCCACCGAGGCGATCTTCAACGCCATCCACGCGGTGGTGCGAGCCGGCGAAGAGGTCATCGTGCTGGACCCGGCCTACGACTGCTACGAGCCGGCGATCGATCTGGCCGGCGCGCGGGCGGTGCACGTAGCGCTGCACCCGCAGACTTTTGCGGTGGACTGGGATGCGCTGCGCGCCGCGATCACGCCCAGGACGCGCCTGTTGATGATCAACTCGCCGCACAACCCGTCCGGCGCGATGCTGTCGGCCGAGGACATGCACACGCTGACCGAACTGCTGCGCGGCACCGAGATCTTTTTGCTGTCCGATGAGGTCTACGAACACATCGTGTTCGATGGCCACCGGCACGAATCGGTGCTGCGCTGGCCGGCACTGCGCGAGCGCGCATTCGTGATTTCCAGCTTCGGCAAGACCTACCACTGCACCGGCTGGAAGATCGGCTACGCCATCGCGCCGCCGGCGCTCACCGCCGAATTCCGCAAGGTGCACCAGTACAACACCTTCACCAGCTTCGGTCCGGCCCAGCACGCCTTCGCTGCGATGATCCGCGACGAACCCGAACACGACGAGCAACTGGGCGCGTTCTATCAAGCCAAGCGCGACCGGTTCCGCGAACAATTGCTGACCACGCGCTTGAAGCCGTTGCCTGTGCCCGGCGGCTACTTCCAGTTGGTGGACTACTCGGCCATCAGCGATCTGCCCGATACCGAATTCGTGAAGTGGCTAACGATCGAGAAGGGCGTGGCCGCGATTCCGTTGTCGCCGTTCTACGAGAACGCGCCTGCAGGGCAGCGCCTGGCACGGCTGTGCTTTGCCAAGAACGATGCGACGCTGGATGCGGCGATCGAGCGCCTGCAAAGGCTCTAACGAGCGGGGATTCGGGATTCGGGATTGGCAACGGCGGCGCGCTGTTTGTCGCTTTGAATCCATACGAAACCGATAGCACCAAGCCGCCCGACACCCGCTGTTTCGAATCCCCAATCCCGACTCCCAGATCCCGCCTCTCTATGAACGACCTGCGCATCTCCCTGATCCAAGGCGACACCCGCTGGCATGACCCCGCCGGCAATCGCGACTATTACGCTGCGCTGCTGGAGCCGCTGGTCGGGCGGACCGATCTGGTGATCCTGCCGGAAACCTTCACCAGCGGGTTCTCCAATGACGCCATCGATAAGGCCGAAGGGATGGACGGGCCGACCGTGGCGTGGGTGCGCGCGCAAGCCGCACGCCTGGGTGCGGTGGTCACCGGCAGCGTGCAGTTGCGCACTGATGCCGGTGTGTTCAACCGGCTGCTCTGGGCCACGCCTGACGGGGCGCTGCAGTATTACGACAAGCGCCACCTGTTCCGCTTCGGCAACGAGCATCTGCGCTACGCGGCCGGGCGCGAGCGTCTGACAGTGGAATGGAAGGGCTGGCGGATCAATCCGCAGGTCTGCTACGACCTGCGTTTCCCGGTGTTCTGCCGCAACCGCTTCGATGTGGAGCGCCCGGGGCAGCTGGATTTCGATCTGCAATTGTTCGTCGCCAACTGGCCGTCCGCCCGCGCCTATGCGTGGAAGACGTTGCTGCGCGCACGCGCAATCGAAAACCTGTGCTTTGTGGCAGCGGTCAACCGCATTGGCATCGATGGTAACCAACTGCATTACGCCGGCGACAGCGCGGTGATCGATTTCCTTGGCCAGCCGCAGGTGGAAATCCGCGAACGCGAGCAGGTGGTCACCACCACCATCAGCGCCACCGCGCTGGCCGAGCACCGCGCCCGTTTTCCCGCGATGCTGGATGCCGATCGGTTCGAGATTGGGGATTCGTGATTCGAGATTGGTACAAGCACGGCCGCACAGATGCCCTGCCAGCCCGCTGCTGCCAATCCCAAATCCCCAATCCCGGCTACTGAGCCAGCGTGATCTCGTAGATCTTCGGCCAGCGCTTTCCGGTGACGAAGAGGCGATCGTGCTCGGCGTCGTAGGCAATGCCGTTGAGGACATCGTTGGTGGGGTCGGTCAAGGTGTCGGGGTCTGGCACCAGTGCCTTGAGGTCGATCCAGGCGATGACCTTGCCGCTGGCGGGGTCGATGCGTGCGATGCGCGTGGTCAGCCAGACGTTGGCCAGCAACTGGCCCTTGACCCATTCCAGCTCGTTGAGGTTGTCCAGCGGCTTGCCGCGGGCGGTGACCTGGATGGTGCCGATCTGTTTCAGGCTCAGCGGGTCCAGCCGGCGGATGTTGGCCGTTCCGTCGCTCATGTAGAGCTGGCGGTCGTCGCTGGTCAGCGCCCAGCCCTCGCCGGAATAGGTGAATTGGGTACGCGGTGCCAGCGTGGCCAGGTCGTAGACGAAGCCGCGCTGATTGCGCCAGGTCAGCTGGATCAGGCGGTCCTTCCAGGCCACGATGCCTTCGCCATAGAAAGGCGGCGGCGTGTCGACCTGCTGCAGGACGTTGCCGCTGTCCAGGTCGACCTTGCGCACGCTGGACTGGCCCAGCTCGCCGGTGCTCTCGTAGAGATGCCCGTCCAGATAGAACAGGCCTTCGGTAAAGGCAGCGGTGTCGTGCGGATAGGTCCTGACGACCGCGTAACCCTGGGTGGGAATTGCCTCGCCGCAATGGGCGAGGGTGGGCAGCAGCAGTGCGCTGACGAGCAGGCTGTAGACGGTGCGTGGCATGCGGTAATCATCCCATGGCGCGGCTGCAGGCGGCAGCTCTGCTGCCATGTCGAGGCTAGCTAAGACCCCGCTGAACAAACGCATCCGCCGCACTGAAATCTTGTCGCGGCTGCCACATCGGCGCTGCTAGTCTCGCGCCACGTCCACCACTGGCACTGCTCACATGATCAAGTCACTTTCGCTCATCGCGCTGCTCGGCGCCGCCACGCTGGCGCCGCAGGCGCAGGCCGCCGGCAACATCGATTGCCAGCTGTCGTTCAACTTGTCCGGTTGGTCGGTGTTCTACAAGACCGCCAGCGGTACCGGCACCATCAAGTGCGATAACGGTGCGGTCATTCCGGTCAAGATCTCCAGCAAAGGCGGTGGCCTGACCGTCGGTAAATCCAAGATTGTCGGCGGCCGCGGCACCTTCAGCGGTGCCTATAGCCTCAACGACCTGTTCGGCACCTATGCCGCTGCCGAAGCGCATGCGGGCGTCGTGAAGTCCAGCACCGCACAGGTGGTCACCAAGGGCGATATCTCGCTCGCGCTGGCAGGCACAGGCGAGGGCGTGGACCTGGGTGTCAACGTCGGTAACTTCGTGATCGAGCGTCGCAAGTAAGCGTGGTGACAAACCGGGCGAGCAGGTCCCGGGTGGGCGTGCACGGCACGTCCGAAATCGGCGAGCACGAGTGATTCGTGTCGATCTCCGGCACGAGTTGCGCCCACTCGACGGCTGCGCGGGCGTCTGCCGGCCTGAGTCGCAGCATCCGGGGTGCGCTCACCCAATCGGTGCGTGCGGTCCTTGCATCGCGATGACGCCGGGAGTGCCTTCGCTAAACGACCGCATGCGCGGATGCGCCGCAACTTCCCGGTCTTAAGTAGATGGCCGATGCCGTCCGCCATAAAAAACGGCCCCTTGCAGGGCCGTTTTTTATCGTGCGGATCAGTTGACGCTCAACGACCGCGATTGCCGCCGCCGGGAGGGCGACGATTGCCGCCGCCCGGCGGACGGCCGCCCGGGCCACGCGGTGCGCCACCTGGACCGCCAGGACCGCGGTTGGCGGATGCCGGGCCACGATTGCCACCCGGTCCCGGCCGCCCACCGCTCGGGCGGCCAGCAGGGCGTGCCGCACCGTACGGATTGAAACCCGGGTTGGCGTGATCGGAAGGGAAGCTCGGTGCGTTGCCCGGGTGGCCATACGGGTGCTTGCGCTGCCCCTGGCCTTGACCTTGCGATTGCCCCTGTCCGCCGCCAGCGCCGCGTCCCGGACCACCCGAGCGGGCGCCACCTGGACCGCCAGCACCCGGACGCGCGCCGCCTGGTCCTTTCTTCGCATACGGGCGTGCCTGACCGGTGCCCGGGCCGCTTGGGCCGGCATTGCGGTGACCGCTCGGGCCGGTGCTCACCCCATCGGGCACATACCAGCTGCGGAACGCGGCCGGATTGCCGTCCGGCAACGCGCCGCGGTCGCCCTTGGCCGGGCCGCGCTGCTTGAACGGGCGCTGCTGCGATTGCCGCGCGGCCGCTTCGCCGCTGACCGTCAGGCCACCCTTGAAGCCGCCCGGCTTGCCGCGACCGCCGCGGCCGCGATCTTCGCGCAGATTGTCGAAACGGCGCAGCTCGCGACCTTCATCGGCACCGGAGGTCTGGCCGTTGACGTAGGCATTGCTGCGGCCATCGCGCGAGACGTGCACGGTGGACTTGGCGGCGCGGCGTTGGCCGATCACCGGCTGCAGCGTCAGTGCCGACGGCGCGCCTTCTTCCAGTTTCAGTTCGGCGCGCAAGGCGTCGACCTTGTCCTGCGCCACTTCCACCGAGTGCCCACGCAGCAGTTCGCGCGGCAGCGAAATCTTGCCGTAGCGGCTGCGCTTGAGGCGGCTGACCTGGCAACCCTGCGATTCCCACAGACGGCGCACTTCGCGGTTGCGGCCTTCCTTGACGACCACACGAAACCAGTCGTGCGAATCGGTGCCGCCGATGCGTTCGATTTCGTCGAACTTGGCGCCGCCGTCTTCCAGCAGCACACCGCGCGACAGGCGCTCGATGATGGCATCGGAGACTTTTTCTTCGCCTTCCGGTGCGCGCACGCGCACCACATATTCGCGCTCGACCTCGTAGGAGGGATGCATCATCGCGTTGGCCAGCTCGCCGTCGGTGGTGAGCAGCAGCAGGCCGGTGGTGTTGATGTCCAGGCGGCCAATGGCGATCCAGCGCGAACCCTTCAAGGCCGGCAGCGACTCGAATACGGTCGGGCGGCCTTCGGGATCTTCGCGCGTGGTCACTTCGCCTTCGGGCTTGTTGTAGATCAGCACGCGCGAGGGTTCGGTCAGCGCGCTGGCCACGAAGCTGCGGCCGTCCAACTCGATCTTGTCGCCGCTGCGCACCGACATGCCGGTCTGCGCAACGGCGCCATTGACCTTGATCAGGCCGTCGGCGATGCGCTGTTCCAGCGCGCGGCGCGAACCCAGGCCGGCCTGGGCCAGCACCTTGTGCAGGCGCTCTTCCAGCTTGGGCGCTTCGGGCGCGCTGTCGCGCTTGAGGGAAAGCTTGTTCAACGACAGCTTGCGGGGGGTGTCACTCATGTGTCTGGCTCCGGCCGCCGCGTTGCGGGTCGGCCTCTGGGGCGGAATCGGCTTCGTCAACAGCCACGGTCGTCGTCGCGACGGCGTTGTCTTCGTCTTCGTTCACTGCATCCGCGCGCGTTCCCGGCGCGGTGTCGGGGTCGCCCTCACGGGCGTCGTCTGGGTCCTGCGTGTTCTTCTCGTGCACCGAGCCATGCTCGGGGTGTTGCGGTGTCTGGTCGTTTACTGCGTCGGTCGCGTGCGTATCGGTTGCTTGGTCGAGATCGGGGGCTTGCTGGTCGAACCCGGCATCGCCGACCGGTTCCTGCGCATCCTGGTCGGCATCGGCATCGTTGTCGGTTTCACTTTCAGGATCGCGTTCGGCGCTGGTCTGGTGGTCGCTCGCTGCATCGGTGTTGCGGGACGGAGTCGCCGAGGCGTCGGCCTCGTCCGCATCCGGGGCATCTTGCCAACCGCCGGTGCCGCCGGTGCCGCCGATGTCGTCGGCCTCGGCGCCAGCGTTGGCTTCTGCATCCGCGTCCGCAGTACCCGCAGCGTCAGCCGCTGCATCCGAATCGCCGCCTTCAGCGTCACCGGCATCCGCCCGATCCTGCGCCGCGTCCATCGCTGCCGAGGCCGGCACTGCGCCATCCAGTTGCCCGTCGCGGTCCAGCGGCAGCTGCGGTTCCAGCTCGGCGATGTCCTTCAACTCAGACAATGGCGGCAGCTCGTCCAATCGCTTGAGCCCGAAGTAATCCAGAAAGCCCTTGGTGGTGCCGAACAGGGCCGGCTTGCCGGGCACGTCGCGGTGGCCCACCACGCGGATCCATTCGCGCTCTTCCAGCGCCTGGATGATGTTGCTGCTCACTGCCACGCCGCGCACCTGCTCGATCTCGCCGCGGGTGATCGGCTGGCGGTAGGCGATCAGCGCCAGTGTCTCCAGCGTGGCGCGGGTGTACTTGGTGCGGCGCTCGGTCCATAGCCGGGCAACCCAGCCATGCACATCGGCCTTGACCTGGAAGCGGAAGCCGGAGGCCACCTCGACCAGTTCCACGCCACGGTCGGCACAGGCCTCGCGCAGCAGTTCCAGTGCGCGCTCCACGCTGCCGGGCGGCGCCGGCTCTTCTTCCGGAAACAGTCCCTGCAGCTGCGCCAGCGTCAGCGGCTGGCTGCTCGCCAGCAGGGCGGCTTCGATAATGCGGGTGATCAGCGCTTGATCCATTCGATGATCGGCTTCAGATAGGTTCGTTGGCGGCATCGCTGTCGTCGAATTCGCTGGAGAATTGCAACGGCGCATTGGTATTGCCCAACGCCAGCGACTTCACGTAGATCGGCGCCAGCGGCGCTTCCTGCACGATGTCCAGCAACTGCTCCTTGGCCAGTTCGAGCAGCGCCAGGAAGGTGACCAGTACGCCGAGCTTGCCTTCTTCGGCAGTGAACAACGATTCGAAACGGTAGAACTTGCCATCGTCCAGGCGGCTCAGCACATCGCCCATGCGCTGGCGCACACTCAGCGCCTCGCGCTTGATCGCATGGCCGGTAAACAGCTCGGCGCGTTTGAGCACGTCGTACAGCGCCATCAGCATTTCTTTCAATTCCACCGGCGGCGGCAGCTTGACCGCTGCGCGCTCGGGCAGATGCGCATGCACCGGCGCGCTGTCGCGGCCCATGCGGGGCAGGGTGTCCAAATCCTCGGCGGCCTGCTTGAAGCGTTCGTATTCCTGCAGACGGCGGACCAATTCGGCGCGCGGATCTTCTTCTTCGCCATCCTGGCTGGGAGGGCGCGGCAACAGCATGCGCGATTTGATCTCGGCCAGGATCGCCGCCATCACCAGATATTCGGCTGCCAGTTCGAAGCGCAGTTCCTGCATGACATTGATGTAGTCCACATATTGCCGGGTAATCTCGGCGACGGGGATGTCCAGGATGTCCAGATTCTGGCGGCGGATCAGGTACAGCAGCAGGTCCAGCGGGCCTTCGAAGGCATCCAGGATGACTTCCAGGGCATCCGGCGGGATATACAGATCCTGCGGGATCTGCAGGACCGGTTGCCCATGCACCACCGCCAGCGGCATTTCCTGCTGCTGTGGCGGCGCGCTCGTGGCTGGCGGAGTCGCGGCGTGCGCGAGTTCGGAATTCATCAGGTCGACATCGGTCTTACGGTCGCCGGCGGAGGTCTGAGCCGCGCCTGCAGGGCTTTGCCTTGAGTTATTGCGATCAATGTCGTGCCTGTGCCGGCACGATCCCACAAATCTACATACGCCAATCCACATGCAAGCAGGCGCCGTGTGGCATGCGGCGACGGAACAGCGAGGAGGTCGTCTACGCGGGCCGGCGGTGGGCAGCGAATCGGTCGTCGGGAAGAGCGTTGAGCCTGGGCCGACGGGCCGCTGCGTCCGGTTGCGTGTGCAGTGGTGCCAAGGGTAATGCGTGCGCGGGGGCGGTGTCCAGCGCCGACGCGGCTAGAATCAGCGCGGTGATCTTCCAGTCTTGGGCGAGGTGGCGTGTGTGGTACGTAATCGAGGGGTATGACCGGCCCGACGCATTGGCGGCACGGCAGCAGGCGCGGCCGGCGCATCTGGCGCGTCTGCAGGAACTTGCGGCCGCGGGGCGATTGCTGGTGGCGGGCCCGTGCCCGGCCATCGACGCCGAAGATCCGGGTCCGGCCGGTTTCAGCGGCAGCGTCGTGATTGCCGAGTTCGACGCTCTGGACGAGGCGCGCGCCTGGGCCGATGCCGCCCCCTATGTGGAAGCGGGTGTGTACACGCGCACCGAGGTCCGGCCGTTCCGCCGGGTCTTGCCGTGAGCCGGGTCGAGCAGATCCGCGCAGCGTTGCAGGCGGCACTGGCGCCCACCGAGCTGGACGTCGTCGACGATAGCGCGCGGCATGCAGGCCATGCCGGTGCGCGCGACGGGCGCGGGCACTTCAATGTGCGCGTGGTCAGCGCCGCATTTGTCGGCAAGCCGCCACTGGCACGGCACCGCGCGGTGTATGCCGCGGTGGGCGAGATGATGCAGACCGATATTCATGCCTTGTCGATCGAGGCCTTCGCGCCGGGCGAGGTGGGCTGAACGTTGCAGGGCAGGGATGCGGTCGTACCCGAACGCGCGCGGTGTCAGAAACGCAGGGGCACAACGGCAACCGCCTTCACGCCAGCTAAGGTCAGGGCGCAGCCGGCCAGGCCGTGGCGGTTCCGATGATGGCTACCGGTCGTGCGACTCCTGGTGAGACCTGGTCGATTCGTTGTTAAGCGTGACCTGCATCGTGCTTCGCTTGTGGACGCATGGGTACATATTTGTTGCGTCGCAGCACATTGCTTCACGCGCTCCTCACTTGCAGCTAGTTGATCTGTAAGCGCTTTCACGCGTGTGAAGATAGGGGTTTACGCCTCTGTATGAAAACGCTTACAGTCCGCGCCAGTTTTTGGGAAGTCGGTCGCGGAGGGCGACACGAATGGCCAAGGGTGCGGTCACCATCAAAGATGTCGCTCGGGAAGCGCAGGTCTCCGTTGCAACGGTGTCGCGTGCGCTCAACGGGCACGACAATGTCGCCGGACCGGTGCGCCAGCAGGTGCTGGAAGTGGCCGAGCGGCTGCGCTACAGCCCGCATGCGGCCGCGCGCAGCCTGAGCAGCCGGCGGTCGCAGACGCTGGGCGTGGTGCTGCCGGACTTGTATGGCGAATTCTTCTCCGAATTGATTCGCGGCATCGATGGCGCGGCGCGTGCGGCGGGCCAGCACCTGCTGGTGTCCAGCTATCACGGCGACCCGGAAGCCCAGGGCAGGGCGCTGCGCTCGATGCGCGGGCGCGTCGATGGCTTGCTGGTGCTCTCGCCCTACGCCGAGCAGCCGGGGTTCCTGACCGACAACCTGCCGCAGTCGCTGCCGACGGTGTTGATCAATGCGCACCTGCCCGGTGCCGACTATCCGGTGCTGGGCATCGACGACCACGCCGGTGCCATGGCCATGACCGAGCACCTGCTGCGTGCCGGGCACCGCCGCATCGCCTTCATCGGTGGCCCGGCGCTGAATTTCGACGCGCGCGAACGCCTGCGCGGCTTCCGCGATGCGCTTGCTGCGTTCGGTGCGCAAGCGCAGGGCGTGGAATACCCGGGCGACTTCGACGAAGCCTCCGGCCACCGTGCCGGGATGGCGATGCTGGCGGCCGGCGCGTTGCCGGATGCGGTCTTCGCCGCCAACGACATGACTGCGCTGGGCTGCCTGTACGCGTTCGCCCAGGCCGATGTGTCGGTGCCTGGCGACGTGGCGCTGGCGGGTTTCGACGACATTCCGCTGGCCCGCTTTGTCCACCCTGCGCTGACCACGATGCGGGTGAGCATCGCCCGGCTGGGCGAGCAGGCGATGAGCCGGCTGATGCGCCTGGTCGAAACGCCCGACCGCGACGACGGCATCCGGCAATTGCTGACACCCGAGCTGGTGATCCGCGCCTCCTGCGGTGCTGGCGAATCGGCTCACTGACCTTTGCGGCCACGCGTTTCTGGGCTGCCGACCCTTTCGCGGACGTTCTGTCCGCTCCCGCTGTCCCCGCAGCGGCTGTTCCTGCACCACTGCACTGCCACAACAACAATCTGTACCGATCCCTGGAGGGACGACCATGCGCCACCACCACCCCCATTCCGCCCGCCCGGCGCGCAAGCTGCTCAGCTGCGCGCTTGTCAGCTGCCTGCTGCTGGGCGCCGCACCGGCCTTCGCACAGAGCACCGCCGCCACCATCCGTGGCCAGGTCACCGTCGATGCCGCACCTGCCGCCCAGGCGCAGGTCACCGCCACCAATCTGGCCACCGGCCTGACCCGCACCGTGCAGGTCAGCAATGGCGGCTATTCGGTAGGCGGCCTGCCGCCGGGTTCGTACCGCATCGATGTCACCGCCAATGGCCAGACCAGCTCGCAGAACGTCACCGTGCAGGTCGGCCAGACCGCGACCTTGAATCTGGGCGTCGGCGGCGAACCGGCCACGGCCGCCGGTGGTAACGCCACCACGCTGGATGCGGTGCAGGTGAAGGCGCCACCGGTACTGGTGGAGACGCGCACCTCCGAGAACGCGACCTACATTTCCAACGTGCAGATCCAGAACCTGCCGCGCGCCACGCGCAACTTCCTGGAACTGGCCGACACCGTGCCCAACGTGCAGTTCACCCGCGAGGCCAACGGCACCACCAAGGTGCGCACCGGTGCCACCTCGGCCGAAGGCACCAATGTCTACATCGACGGTGTGAGCCAGAAGAACTACGTGCTGACCGGCGGTGTGAGCGGCCAGGATTCCAGCCGCGGTAACCCGTTCCCGCAGTCGGCGATCGGCGAATACAAGGTCATTACGTCCAACTACAAGGCCGAGTTCGACCAGGTCAGCGGCGCGGCCATCGTGGCCTCGTCCAAGTCCGGCACCAACGACTTCCACGGCAGCTTCTTCTGGGACACCAGCAACGACGGCTGGCGCGAGGAAAGCCCGCTGGAGAAAAAGGCCGGCGTGCGCGACGACTTCGAAGAAACCCAGTACGGCGCCACCTTCAGCGGCCCGATCCTCAAGGATAAGGCGCACTTCTTCATCGCCTATGAGGCCAAGGAATACACCACCCCGAACGTGGTGATTCCCGGCTCGATCTATTCCGACCGCGTCGACCAGCTGCCGGCCCAGCTGCAGCCGCTGGTGGTGACCTCCAGCACGCCGTTCAAGGAAGACCTGTATTTCGGCAAGATCGACTGGACCATTGGCGAGAACAACCTCTTCGAGCTGACCGGCAAGTACCGCAAGGAAGACGAGCTCAACGACGTTGGCCGCACCTCGACCTATGAGCACGGCAGCATCAACGGGCAGGAAGAAAAGCGCGCCAACCTGCGCTGGCAGTACAGCGGGGCCAATTTCCTCAACGAGGCCAACCTGAGCTACGAAAGCGCGTTCTGGAACCAGGCGCCGATCAACAACGGCAATGGCTACATCCTCAGCTACGCGCCGGGGCGCGGCAACGAGACCGACATCCTGGCGGCGGGGGCCGGCAGCAGCTTCCAGCGCAAGGGGCAGAAGGGCTGGACCTTCCAGGACGACCTCACCCTGAACAGCCTGGAATGGCACGGCGCGCACACCGTCAAGATGGGTGTGAAGTTCAAGAGCATCGACCTGGATTCGACCCAGTTCAACCCGGCCAACCCGCAGTACTACTACAACATCCTCACCGACGTCGAAACGCCGTACCGGGTGCGCTTCGGTGCGCCGCTGGTGGAAGGTGGCGGTTCGGTGGTGTCCAAGAACAAGCAGTACGGCATCTACCTGCAGGACGACTGGGAAGTCAACGAGCACTGGACCGTGAACCTGGGCGTGCGCTACGACTACGAAGAAACCCCGGCATTCCTGGACTTCGTGACCCCCTCGGATGTCGCCAGCGCGCTGCAGAACTGGCCCAACCTGCGCAACGCCAACTACAACATCAACGACTTCATCAGCACCGGCAACAACCGCAAGGCGTTCAAGAATGCTTGGCAGCCGCGCCTGGGTGCGTCCTACGACCTGTTCGGCGATCAGGCCCACGTGATCTATGGCGGCGCCGGCCGTGCCTATGACCGCAACATCTTCGATTACCTGGCACTGGAGCAGCTCAACAACTCCTTCAAGTCGTATAGCTACTACTTCACCAGCGCCAACAACCCCACTTGCCTGGGCGACCCGTGCACGGCCTGGAATCCGGCGTACAACAGCCAGGATGGCTTGAACACACTCACGGCCAACAGCACCGGTGGTGGCGGACGTGAGGTCTACCTGATCGACAACAACCTCAAGACCCCGTACTCCGACCAATTCAGCATCGGCATGCGCAATATGGTGCCGTTGTGGGGCCAGGACTGGTTCACCGATGTCACCCTTAGCCGCATCGAGAGCCACGACGGTTTCGCTTTCGTGCGCGGCAACCGCCTGCCGGACGGTTCGTTCTTCCAGCCGGGCACCACCTCCGGCGTGCCGACCGATGGCCCGAACGGCTATAGCGCCATCGTGCTGGGCACCAATGGCGTGGAAACCCGCAACAACCAGCTGGCCTTGCAGGTGGAAAAGCCCTTCGACGAAGAATCCGGCTGGGGCCTGACCGTGGCCTACACCTATTCCGATGCGAAGGAGAACCGTCAGTTCGGCGAGCACTATGCGCTGGACCGCGAACGCATCCAGGACTACGGCTGGCGTGAGGCCGGCGGCATCCCGAAGAACCGCCTGGTGGTCACCGGCATCTACGAGCTGCCGTACGAGATCAAGCTGTCCGGCAAGCTCTCCCTGGCCAGCCAGACCGCGCGCTATGGCCAGAATTGCCTGGCCGGCAACGACCAGTGCGAGATCATCCAGTTCAAGCCGGATGGCACGCTGGGCTACAAGGAATTCAGCATTGCCGCCAATAAAGAGTGGGACACCGGCGGTGGTGTCAAATTCAATGTGCGTGCGGATATCCTCAACGTGTTCAACTGGGTCAATTACGCCACCTTCAACGGCGATACCGGAACATTGCAGGACTTGAACACGGCTTACGGCACACCGACCGGTGTGCTGGCGTCGCCGATGCGCACCTTCCGTCTGGCTTTCGGCCTGAACTGGTGAGGTGCTCGACCGCCCTGGCCGCAACGCCAGGGCGGTCGAACTCGGCGCCTGGATAGGGTAGGTTGGCGTGTCAGATGTAATCGATTACACACGTGGGGGGCGGATGGACAGGGGCAACACGTCGCGATGGTTGACGATTCCACTCTTGCTGGGCGCGCTGGTCGTGGCGTCGTGCAAGCAAGCCGAGGAACCCAAGGTGGCCGAAAAGAAGGCACCGGTCAAAGTCATCCTGGTTGAGGCGCAGCTGCCGCCCAAACCGGTCAAGCCGCCGCTGCCGCCGCTGTTTTCGGACATCGAACGCCGCACGTTCCAGTTTTTCTGGGACACCACCAACGAGGTCAACGGCCTGTCGCCGGATCGGTTTCCGTCGCGCCCGTTCGCCAGCATTGCGTCGGTCGGATTTGCGCTCACTGCCTATCCGATCGGCATCGAAAACGGGTGGGTCAGCCGCAATCAGGCGATCGACCGCACCCTGACCACGCTGAAATTCTTCCGCGACGCGCCGATGGGCCCGCAGAAGACCGGCCGCGCCGGCTACAAAGGTTTCTACTACCATTTTCTGGACATGCAGCAGGGCAACCGCTACGACAGCTGGGTCGAGCTGTCGAGCGTGGACACCGCACTGCTGATGATGGGCGTGTTGTTCACCCAGTCGTATTACGACGGCGACGACCCGCGCGAGAAGGAGATCCGCCAGATCGCCGACACGCTCTACAAGCGCGTGGACTGGCGCTGGCTGCAACAGCGTGCGCCGCTGATCTCGATGGGCTGGTTCCCCGAGAGCGGCTTCATCAACCACGACTGGATGGGCTACAACGAGGCGATGATGCTGTACATCCTCGCGCTGGGCTCGCCGACGCATGGCGTGGACCCGGACGCCTGGACCAGCTGGACCCGCACCTACAACAACGACTGGGGCGTCTACCAGGGTCAGGAATACCTGTCGTTCGGCCCGCTGTTCGGCCACCAATACAGCCATGTCTGGATCGACTTTCGCGATATCCAGGACCAGTACATGCGCGAACGCGGCATCGACTACTTCCTCAACAGCCGCCGCGCCACCCTGGCGCAGCGCGACTACGCCATCGACAACCCGATGAAGTGGAAGGACTACGGCGAGAACGTCTGGGGCCTTACCGCCAGCGATGGTCCGCAGAACACCAGCCAGGAATACCGCGGCGAGCAGCGCCAGTTCCGCCATTACTCTTCGCGCGGCGCCGGTCTGCGCGAGAATTTCGACGACGGCACCATCGCCCCGACTGCGGCGATCTCCTCGATCGTGTTCGCCCCGGAAGTGGTGATTCCTGCCACCCAGGAGATGCACAAGCGCTATGGCGACTTCCTGTATTCGAGCTATGGGTTCCTGGATTCGTTCAACCCCAGTTTCAACTACGACATCCCGATCAAGACCGGGCGCATGGTGCCGGACCGTGGCTGGGTGGCCAGCGACTACATCGCCATCGACCAGGGCCCGATCCTGACGATGATCGCCAACTACCAAGACGAATTCGTCTGGAACGTGATGAAGAAGAACCCCTACATCCGTGCCGGCCTGGAACGCGCCGGCTTCACCGGCGGCTGGCTCACCCCGGAGGGCGAGCCGCAGCCGGCGCCGCAGAAGGACGAGCAGAAGGCCGCTGCGCGCGCGCTGGGCATGGCCGAATCGCGTGCCGCCGCCGCCCAGGCCCAGCAAGACCCCTCGCAACGCCAAAAACCCGAGTAATCCGTGCGCCTTTTGAAACTGTTGATGTTGGCCCTCGCCCTGTGTGCAGGTGCGACGGGATGCGAACGCTCCGATCCGGGCAAGACCACGGTGCGCTTCTGGGCGATGGGCAAGGAGGCCGAAGTGGTCGCCGAGCTGGTGGCCGATTTCGAAAAGCAGAACCCCACCATCCATGTGGATGTGCAGAACATCCCGATGACCGCGGCGCACGAAAAACTGCTGACCGCCTTTGCCGCCGACGGCCTGCCGGACGTGTGCCAGCTCGGCAACACCTGGCTGCCGGAATTCGCGCTGCTGGACACGCTTGAGCCGATGCAGCCGTACGTGGCGCGCTCCAAGATCGTCGAGCCCGCCGATTATTTCCCCGGAGTGTGGGATACCAATCTGGTCGACGGCACGCTGTACGGCGTGCCGTGGTACGTGGACACGCGCCTGCTGTTCTACCGCAAGGACTTGCTGCGCGAGGCCGGCTATAACCAGATGCCCAAGACCTGGGCCGAGATGGAACAGGTGATGGCCGCAATCAAGCGCAAGGTCGGCCCCGACCGCTACGCCATCCTGATGCCGCTCAACGAATTCGAGCAGCAACTGTCGTTCGCGCTGCAGCAGGACGACCGCCTGCTGCGCGACCATGACAACTACGGCAATTTCCGTGGCGCCGGTTTCCGCAAGGCGCTGGGCTTCTACGACAACATGTACCAGCAGGGCTGGGCGCCCAAGGTCTCCGAGACCCAGGTCTCCAATGTCTGGTACGAGTTCTTCAACGGCTACTACGCGTTCTATCTGTCCGGGCCGTGGAACGTGCGCGAATTCAAGCTGCGCCAGCCGCCGGGCATGGAAGGCAAGTGGGGCACCGCGCCGTTGCCGGGGCCTAATGGCTTGGGTGCCGGGATTGCCGGCGGTTCCAGCCTGGTGATCTTCAAGTCCTCGCAACACAAGGACGCCAGCTGGAAGCTGATCGAATACCTGTCCCAGCCCACGGTACAGGCACGTTTCCACGCCATCATCGGCGACCTGCCGCCGCGTCGCAGCACCTGGAAGCTGCCCTCGCTGGCCAACGACGAGCTGGCGCATGCCTTCGGCGACCAGCTGGAGCGTGTCAAGGCCACGCCGAAGGTGTTGGAGTGGGAGCGCATCGTGCAGGAAATGCGCCTGGTCACCGAGCGCGTGGTGCGTGGCGGGCAATCGCACGAAGCCGCCGTGCAGGAACTGGATCAACGCGTGGACGAAATCTTGGCCAAGCGCCGCTGGATCTTCGAGCAGGAGGGCGGGCATGTCGGCCCGGCCGGTGACACGGCTCGGCCGGCAGTGCAGCCAGCGGCTGCAGACACCACTGCGCCAGCCGCCGCAGCGGACCAGGGAGCCGCACGATGATCAAGCGTAATTCCGTTGCCGGCTGGGTCTTCGCCGCGCCGTCGATCATGGTGCTGGGCATGTTCTTCGGCGTGCCGGTGTTCGCCGCGCTGGTGCTCAGCGTGACCGACTTCGACCTGTACGCATTGGCCGACAGCAGCCATCTGCGCTTCGTCGGCCTGGGCAATTACATCGACCTGCTGCAGACGCCGCTGTTCTGGAAGTCGTTGTGGAACACCACGTACTTCGTGCTGCTGGGCGTGCCGATGTCGATCGGCGTGTCGCTGGGCGCGGCCCTGCTGCTCAACGCCAAGGCCTCGCGCTTCAAGGCGCTGTTCCGCACCGCCTTGTTCGCGCCGGTGGTGACCACGCTGGTGGCGGTGGCGGTGATCTGGCGTTACCTGTTCCATATCAAATATGGCCTGGTCAACTTCGGGCTGAGCCATCTGGGCATCGCCCCGATCGACTGGCTGGGCGACCCGCGCTGGGCGATGCCCACCATCATGCTGTTCGCGGTGTGGAAGAACTTCGGCTACAACATGGTGATCTTCCTGGCCGGGCTGCAGGCGATCCCGCAAGACCTGTACGAGGCCGCGCGCATCGACGGCGCGTCGCGCTGGAAGCAGTTCCTGCACATCACCTTGCCGATGCTGGGCCCGGTCCTGATGGTGGTCGGGGTGATCACCATTTCCGGCTACTTCCAGCTGTTCGCCGAACCCTATGTGATGACCCGCGGCGACCCGCTGCAAAGCACCGTCAGCGTGCTGTATTTCATGTTCGAAGAAGGCTTCAAGTGGTGGAACCTCGGCCGCGCGTCGGCGGTGGCGTTCCTGTTGTTCCTGATCATCCTGGCGGTGACCACCGTCATGCTGCGCTTTGGCCGCAAGAAGGACCTGATATGAGTCGTGATGTCGGCGAGTCGCGCTGGAATGCCGTGCTGATCAACGGCGGCCTGCTGGTGCTGGCGCTGATCAGCCTGGCACCGCTGCTGTGGATGCTGTCGGTGTCGTTCATGCCCACTGGCGAGGCCAGCCGGTTTCCGCCACCGATGCTGCCCTCGGCGTTTACCGCGGCCAACTACCACGAGCTGTTCGCGCGCACCGGCATGGCGCGCAACTTCGCCAACAGCTTGCTGGTGTCCGGGCTGATCACGCTCGGGTCGTTGCTGGTCAACACCATGGCCGGCTATGCGTTCGCCAAGCTGCAGTTCGTCGGGCGCGAGCGCATCTTCAAGATCCTGATGGCGGCGCTGGTGATCCCGGCGCAGGTGGCGATGCTGCCGCTGTTCCTGCTGATGAAGCAGCTGCACCTGGTCAACAACATCGGCGGGGTGGTGGTGCCGGCGTTGGCCACGGTGTTCGGCATCTTCCTGGTGCGTCAGTACGCGCGCAGCATTCCGGATGAATTGATCGAGGCCGCGCGCATCGACGGTGCCAGCGAGATGCGCATCTTCTTCCAGATCGTGTTGCCGATGCTCAAGCCGGTGCTGGTCACCTTGACCATCTTCACGTTCATGGGCTCGTGGAACGATTTCATGTGGCCATTGATCGTGCTGACCGACCAGGAGCAATACACCTTGCCGGTGGCACTGGCGGCGCTGTCGCGCGAGCACATCATGGACGTGGAGCTGATGATGACCGGTGCGGTGGTGACGGTGATTCCGGTGCTGCTATTGTTCCTGGCGCTGCAGCGTTACTACATCCAAGGGCTTCTGCTGGGGAGTGTGAAGGGGTGAAACCAGTGTTCCTGCGACTGTGTGCCATGGCCGCTTTCGTCACGTCTGCGGGCACAGCGCAGGCGCAGGAGCGCCTGCTCGACGGCTTCAACGACATCGGTGCCTGGCGCCTGGTGGTGTCAAACCAGGTGAGCGGTTCGCTGCGCCCGGTGGCCACCAGCTCCGGTGGGCACGCCTTGTGTCTGGATTACAACTTCAACGGCGTCTCCGGCTATGTCGGCATCCGCCGCAATTTGCCGATTACCTATCCGGACAATTACCGGATGTCGTTCGCGGTGCGTGGCGAGTCGCCCTCCAACGACCTGCAGCTCAAGCTGATCGACGCCAGCGGCGACAACGTGTGGTGGGTCAACCGGCCGGGCTTCAACTTCCCGAAGAACTGGACCACGTTCAACTACCGCAAGCGCAACATCGAGAAGGCCTGGGGTCCGGGTGCGGACAAGCAGTTGCGCACCAGTGCGGACGTGGAGTTCACCATCTACAACAAGGTCGGTGGCCAGGGCACGGTGTGCTTCGACCGCCTGGCGCTGACGCCGCTGCCACCCGAAGACACCTCGCCGCTGCAGGCCAAGGCCATCACCGACACCGCGCCTGCGTTGGAACAGCGCCTGGCCGATGGCAAGCCGGACACGTTCTGGCTCAGCGGCGCGGTCAAACAGCAGACGGTCACGCTGGATCTGGGCAAGGTGCGCGAATTCGGCGGCGCCGTGGTGCAGTGGGTGCCGGGTCTGCAAGCTTCGCAATATGTGGTGCGTTCCTCCAGCGACGGACGGAGCTGGCGCGACCTGCGCACGGTCACCGCCGGCGCGGGCGGCACCGATTGGCTGGCGCTTCCCGATACCGAGGCGCGCTACCTGCGTTTCGATCTCAAGGACGGCCCCAACTGGCGCTACGGCATCAAGGAAGTGCAGTTGCAGCCGCTGGCATTTGCCGCAACGCCCAACGACTTCATCAAGTCGCTGGCGGCGCAGCTGCCGCGCGGCAGTTATCCGCGCGGTTTTTCCGGGGAACAGCCGTACTGGACCATTCTCGGTCTGGACGGCGGCACCGAACAGGGCCTGATCGGCGAAGACGGTGCGGTAGAAGTCGGCAAGGGCGGTTTCAGCATCGAGCCGTTCGTGGTTACCGGCGGCAAGGTGTTGCACTGGTCCGATGTCAGCAGCGAGCAAAGCCTGCAGGACGATTACCTGCCGATTCCCAGCGTCGATTGGCACCACGACCTGATGAACCTGCGCGTCACCGCCTTTGTGCAGGGCACCCCCGATCAGGCGCAACTGGTCGCGCGTTACCAACTGCACAACACCGGCAAGGACGCGCGCGAGTTCACCCTGGCGTTGGCAGTACGGCCATTCCAGGTCAACCCGCCGGCGCAGTTTCTCAATACCCTGGGGGGCGTCAGCCGCATCGAGCAACTCGCAGTGAATGGCGGCCAGGTCAGTGTCAACGGCAAGCCGCGGGTGTTCGCGGCACAGCGGCCGGATGCCGGCTTTGCGAGCGCCTTCGACAGCGGCATGGACGTCAGCCATCTCACCGCGGCCACGTCCCCAACGGTGACCCAGGTCAAGGACGAAACCGGCCTGGCCTCGGGTGTACTGCTGTATCGCTGGAAGTTGGAGCCCGGCCAACGCCGTGAAGTGGCCCTGGTCATTCCGCAAACCGGCGCCGCGCAGCTGCCGGCCAACTTCGATGCGGACAAGGCGCAGCAGCAGGTGGCGCAGCAATGGCGCAGCAAGCTCGATCGCGTGCGCATCAGCGTGCCGGCCGAAGGCAAGCCGGTGGTCGATACCTTGCGCACGGCGCTGGCGCACATGCTGATCTCGCGTATCGGCCCGCGCCTGCAGCCGGGTACGCGCTCTTACTCGCGCAGCTGGATCCGCGACGGCGCGATGATTTCCGAAGGGCTGTTGCGGCTGGGTCGCGAAGATGTGGTGCGCGACTATGTGGACTGGTTTGCGCCGTATCAGTTCGCCGACGGCATGGTGCCGTGCTGCGTGGACGACCGTGGCAGCGACCCGGTGCCGGAAAACGACAGCCACGGTGAGCTGATCTACAACATCGCCGAGTACTACCGTTATACCGGCGACAAGGCCTTCCTGGAAAAGATGTGGCCGCATGTCAGCGGCGCCTACGACTACATGGAAACGCTGCGCGCCAGCGAGCGCACCGAAGAAAACTTCATGCGTAACCCGGCCTTCTACGGAATGATGCCGGTGTCGATCAGTCACGAAGGCTATTCGGCCAAGCCGGTGCATTCGTATTGGGACAACTTCTGGGCGCTGCGCGGCTACAAGGACGCGGCGATGCTGGCCGGTGCGCTGGACAAGCCAGAGGCGGTGGCCCGCTTCAGCACCGCACGCGATGAATTCAGCGGCGACCTGGTCGCATCGTTGGGTGCGGCCGTGCGTCAGCACAACCTGGATTTCCTGCCGGGTTCGGCGGAACTGGGCGACTTCGATGCGACCTCGACCACCATTGCGTTGACGCCAGGCGGCGAGCAGCAACGCCTGCCGCAGGATCTGCTGACCAAGACCTTCGAGCGTTATTGGAAGGAATTCTCCGACCGCCGCGACGGCAAGCGCGAATGGAAGGACTACACGCCCTACGAGTGGCGCAACGTGGCCGCGTTCGTGCGTCTGGGCTGGCGCGACCGCGCCTGGGATGCGACTGCGTTCTTCTTCAAGGACCGCGCGCCACAACCGTGGAACCAATGGGCCGAAGTGGTCTCGCGCACGCCGCGCACACCGTTCTTCGTCGGCGACCTGCCGCATGCCTGGGTCGCCTCGGACTTCGTACGCTCGGTGCTGGACATGTTCGCCTACGGTCGCGAATCCGATGCCAGCCTGGTCATCGCGGCCGGCACGCCGACGCGCTGGTTCGAAGGCAAGGGAATCGGCATTGCCGAACTGCGCACACCGTACGGGCGCCTGAGTTACACCTTGCAGCGCACCGACAAGCAACTGGTGCTGCAACTGCAGCCAGGGCTGATCCTGCCGCCGGGCGGCGTGGTGCTGCCGTGGCCGTATCAGGGAACCCCCGGCAAGGCGACCATCAACGGCGAATCGGCCGAGTGGCAGAACGGCGAACTGCGCATCCAGCAACTGCCGGCCAATGTGCAGATCGATGTGCCCAGCGCGGTGCGGCGGGCCGAGCGCGCCACGCAATGAGGCAGGCGTGGCAGCCGTCGCGGGCAGCGCCAGTACGGCGACATGCCGGATGGCCGGTCGCGGTGCTCGTGCTGCTGCTGTGCTCGACTGGCGCGCAGGCCGGGCGAATAGCTCAGGGCGTCAATCCTGCGCAAGCCATGCAACGCGGCAAGACCGATCGGTCACTGCCAGCTGTCGGGCAGTCACCGAGTGCGGCGCCGCGTGAAATGAGCCTGGTCACGCTCAACCTGCATCACGATCGCGAAGACTGGCCGGCACGACGCGCTTATATCGCCAGGCAGCTCAAGCAACTGGCGCCAGATGTGATTGCGTTGCAGGAAGTGATCGAGCGCCGCGGCAGCGTGGAAAATCAGGCTGCCTGGCTGGCGCGCAAGCTCGGCTACGACTACACCTTCGCCTCGGTCGATCCGGTCGACGCGCCCAAGCGCTACGGCAACGCGTTGCTGAGTCACCGCAAGGTGCTGGCCACGCACCAGCGCCTGCTGCAGCCGCTGGACGACTACCGTGTCGCCGCGCATTTGCAGATCGATGTCGACGGCCAGCCGGTCAACGTCTACGTCACCCATCTCAATGAACGCGCCGACCCACGCGGTACCGGCATCCGCACGCGCCAGGTAGCCGATCTACTGGACTTCATCGCCTCCAACAGCGCGCAGGCGCCGGTGGTGATCGCCGGCGATTTCAACACCGCCGCCGACACGCTCGATCTGCAAGCGCTACGCAAGGGCTACGGCGACAGCTATGGCAGCGTGCATCGCAATAGCGATGCCACGGTCAGCACCTTGAACATGCACGTCTTCGACAGGCCTGCGCGTATCGACCATGTGTTTTTCCAGCAGAACCGCCTGCTGGCCCGCGAAGCCCGCATCCTATTCGAGGCGCCTTATGCCGAAGGCCGCTGGGCATCGGATCACTATGGGGTGTGGGTACGCCTGCAGCTCGCGCCGGAGCGTCCGGCAATCAACCGCATGCCCTAGGAGCGCACCCGGGCGCGACGGGGATTGACCGGGAAAGCCTCATCGCGCCCAGGTGCGCTCCTACCAAGAAGCGTCGGCGCGCCCGTGCGTTTCCGCACGGCGTCTGTGCACACCTGCAGCTCGCGCCGGAGCATCCACCAACCCACCGTATGTCGTAGGAGCGCACCCGGGCGCGACGGGGATTGACCGGTAAAGCCTCATCGCGCCCAGGTGCGCTCCTGCGAACGGTCTGGACCAAGCGGCTTAAGCTCACCCATGCAGACGGTTGAAGATCTGCACCCCGGCCAGCCATACACCGGCCATGCTGCCGAAATTGGTCAACAGGAATGTCAGCACCACCCGCGAGACGCGGTTGCGATACCAGCCGCGCAGCGTCTGCGCATCGTCGCGCAGCGACAGAAAATCGCCGTAGGCCGGCTTGCGCATATGCACTTCGACCAACGCCGCGAATGCACCTGTCGGCACGCTCAGGCGGAATGGTTTGAACGGCGCGACGACCGCGGCGGTGAGAATGCTCAACGGGTGGCTACCGGCCAGCAAACAGCCGAGCGCGGCCATGCCGCCGGTATACATGGCCCACTGCAGCAACAGGTCCGCGCCCATGCTCAGGCCGCCACGCCAGAACCCGATGCCGATGCCGGTGATGATGATCGCCAGGATGCCCAGCGTGATCCATGGAATGCGCTTGCGCTGCTGCACGTATTCCAGCGATTCGCGCAGCGGGCCGGGTGCTGCGGTGTCCTGTTCCAGATGGCGCGCAAGCCCGGCCAGATGCCCGGCGCCGACGACCGCCAAGATCTCGCGCTGATCCGCGCCGACTTCTTCGCGCAGGCGCGTGGCCATGTATTGATCGCGCTCGGCAATGACGGTCTCGTATAGTTCCGGGCTTTCGCTGGCGAAATCGCCGAAGCTTGCCTCCAGCATGTCGCCTTGCTTGAGCTTTTCGATTTCCTCTTCGCCGACCTCATCGGCAGCGAACAGGCCGCCGAGCAATCCGCCGGCCAGTTTCATCTTGCCGAAGAAGCCCAGGCGCCCGGACGCACGTTTGAAGGTCAGGCCAACCTCGCGATCGATCAGATGCACCGGCAAGCCCTGCGCGCGTGCCAGGTTCACCGCCTCTTTCAGTTCTGCACCCGGCTCGATGCCCAGTTGCTTGGCCAGGCGGCGTTGGTACGCGGCAAGTGCCAAATTCGCCGCGAACAAGGCCACGCGTCCTTTGCGGATCACCTGTACCAGGTCCAGGCGGGCGAGGGCATCCGGGTCGCTGAGCGCCTGCAGGCGCTGCGCATCCAGTTCCACCGCCACTGCGTCGTAACGCCCGCTGCCGATCGCCCGTTGCACGGCGGCAACGCTGGCCAGCGACACATGCGCGGTGCCGAGCAGGGTATAGCGCACGCCGTCGCGTTCGACGATGCGATGCGGCTGGCCGGACAGCGCATCGTCCAGAACGTGGGGGGGCTGCTCAGTCATGTGGCTTTTTTTCATCAGAAGGAGGGGCGGTGTCGCCGGAGCCGAGCGCGCGTTGCATCTGCACGCCGTCCAACCAACGACCGCGTTTGCGGCCGATTCCGTTAAAGACTCCGACCGTGCGAAATCCAAAACGTTCATGCAAGCGGCGCGAGGCCAGATTCTCGGCATCGCCAATCACCGCGATCATCTGCCGGAAGCCGCGCTGCTCGCACACCGCGATCAGCTCGCCCAGCAGCGCTTTGCCGATGCCGCGACGCTGCATCGCGGCGGCCAGGTAGATCGAGTTCTCCACCGTCCAGCGATATCCCGCACGCGCGCGAAATGCACTGGCATAGGCATAGCCCGCGACCACGCCATCGAGCTCTGCCACCAAATAGGGGTAGCCCGCATCCACGATCGCGCTCACCCGCGCGCGCATCTCATCGAGCGATGGCGCGTTGTATTCGTAGGTGTTGACCCCGGCGATCTGTTCCGCATAAATCGCGGTGATCGCCGGAATGTCCGCATCGCGGACTGCACGCAGCTCCAATGGCATGCGTCAGTCGATGTAGCGCTTGAGCAGATCGCCGTACGCATCGATGCGGCGGTCGCGCAGGAACGGCCAAATGCGGCGCACGTGTTCGCTGCGCTGCAGGTCGACATCGCAGATCAGCACGGTCGGGTCCTGGCCGGCTTCGGCAATGAACTCGCCCTGCGGCCCCAGCACATGGCTGTTGCCCCAGAACTGGATGCCCGATGCGCCCAGCGGGGAGGGCTCATGGCCGACGCGGTTGCACGACAGCACCGGCACGCCGTTGGCGACCGCATGGCCGCGATGGCTGAGGATCCAGGCATCGCGCTGGCGCTCCTGCTCGGCCTGTTGGTCCTCCGGATCCCAACCGATCGCCGTGGGGTAGAGCAGCAGTTCCGCACCGGCCAGCGCCATCAGGCGCGCCGCTTCCGGATACCACTGGTCCCAGCACACCAGCACGCCCAGGCGGCCCACCGAGGTATCGATCGGCGTAAAGCCCAGGTCGCCCGGAGTGAAATAGAACTTCTCGTAGAAGCCCGGATCGTCGGGGATGTGCATCTTGCGGTACTTGCCGAGCAGCCGGCCGTCCTTTTCGAACACCACCGCAGTGTTGTGATACAGGCCGGCCGCGCGACGTTCGAACAGCGAGGCGACCAGCACCACGCCGTGCTCCTTGGCCAGCGCGCTCAGGCGCTCGGTGCTGGGACCGGGAATCGGCTCGGCCAGGTTGAACTCGTTCACCGACTCGTGCTGGCAGAAATACGCACCGTTGTGCAGTTCCTGCAGCAGCACCAGCTTTGCGCCCTGCGCGGCGGCTTCGGCCACGCGCGATGCGATGACGGCCAGGTTGGCCTCGGCGTCGCCGTGGTTGCGCTCCTGGATCAGCGCGACGGGAAGGAGATGACGGGTCATGGCAGCATCCAACGTAAGTGGCGCACTAAGGTAGCGCGCCATGGCGTAACACCGGCCTGCCGGCCGGAACAGGAAGCCACGCGCGGTCGGTGCGGCCGCGACGCAGGCGAGGTTCGCAACTGCGATTAGGCCGCGAGCAGGCCGGCCGGCAATTGCATGGTCAGGCAATGCAGGCTGCCGTTCTGCCAGATCAGCGCACGACACGGCACCGGCACGATCTCGTGCTGCGGAAACGCCTGCGCCAGCACTGCCTGCGCGGTTGCGTCGGCGGCATCGCCATAGGCCGGCATCAACACCGCGCCGTTGACGATCAGGAAATTGGCATACGACGCAGCCAACCGGCGGCCTTCGTCGAGAATGGGCTGTGCCCACGGCAGCACAAACAGCCGATACGGTTGCCCGTCGGCAGTGCGTAGCGCGGCCAGTTCGGCGCCCATCGCCTGCAGCTCGGTGTAATGCGAATCGCTGGCCACATCGCAGCCCTGATAGACGATCGCATCCGGACCGGCAAAGCGCGCCAGCGTATCGATATGCGCGTCGGTGTCGTCGCCTTCCAGGTAGCCATGATCCAGCCACAGCACGCGCTCCTGCGCCAGCCAGGCGGCCAGATCGCTGCTGAGCGATTCGCGCGTGTGCTGCGGGTGGCGCTCATGCAGGCACTTCCAGGTGGTCAGCAGGGTGCCGGCACCATCGGTCTCGATTGCGCCGCCTTCCAGGGCGAAGTCGACCGTCGCCACCTGCGCCGGCACGAACACCTGCGCGGCATCCAGCGAGCTCACCAGCTGATCGTCCAGGCTGGCTTCGAACTTGCCGCCCCAACCGGTGAAACGGAAATCCATCAACCGGAAGCCGGCGTCCTGGCGCAGCGTGATCGGGCCCGAATCGCGCAGCCAGGTGTCGTTGTAGGCGGCGATCACGAAACGCACCCGCGTCATGTCCACCCGCGCCGAGCGCAGCCGCGCCTCGGCATAGATCTGCAGGTCGTCGTCGGCCACGCAGACGACCACCGGTTCGAAGCGGGAGATCGCCGTGACCAGCGCAATGTAGGTTTCCTCTACATCGGCCAGGCGCTCGGCCCAATCGGTACCGGCGTGCGGCCACGCGAGCAACACAGCGGATTGGGGTTCCCACTCGGCGGGAAAGCGAAGACGGTCGATCATGCCAGGCAAATACTCATCTTGGTGTGCGGGCCATCGCCCACACGTTCATCGATATCCCGCACGTCGCTGCGGGCTCTTGCGATCCGGGCGCCGCTCGCCGCGCCCGGCTTTGTGGCAGCATTGCAGCAACGCATGTCCGGATGCTGACGGACCCGGTCCAGCTTGCGATGCGAATCGTGACGGCCGGCGTGCGAATAACAGATGCCAACACCTCCGGCCGAGCCGTCGCCGTGTCTCAGCGGATCGGCGGCTTGGGCCCGATCTCGTTGGCATCGGCCTTGTTGGCGACCACGTCGATCACCTTGCTCTTTTCGAAGTACACGGTGAAGGCCGGATACACCCAACGATGGATGGTCGGCCACTGGCGCTTCTGGCCGCCGCGCGGGTCGAGCTTTTCCTGCGGCGCGCCGTAGCGGCCTTCGACCTGGCTCATGCTCTCCCCGCGCAAGGGCAGGGCAGCGGCAGGCTTCTGCTGTGCGCGGTCGACCAGCAGCGTATCGGCCGAAGCGACGGCACTGATCCCCATCAGCGCGATTGTCAGCACGACCGGCGGCATCACAAACAAACGGTTACGCATGTCATCTACTCCCCAGTGGACAAGATTTCAGGTGGTGATTACAGCAAAAAACGACGACAGGCGCTGTTGCGACACGGCTGACCTGGCGGGGCCGCGATTGCCCGGGCGCCCCGGCCCAGTCACGACAATGTCCTGCCAGGGTCGGCCGGCGGCAGAGACGTAGGGCAACCAGTGCTGTGAAGCAGCGGCCAAGAAAAAACCGCCCGGAGGCGGCTTTCTCGGGTCTTGCGCACGCCGCAGAGGCTTAGCGCTGACGCGCCTTGAAACGCGGGTTCGACTTGCAGATCACGAAGACCTTACCGCGGCGGCGGACCACCTTGCAGTCGCGGTGACGGGTCTTCGCAGACTTCAGGGAGGACAGGACTTTCATGGCACACCTCGGCGTAAACGGTTGGATTCGATGGAAGAGTGCCCGCAATCGAGGGTGCACCCGGAATGAAGCCGGCGATTCTAACCGGCTTTTCGTCGTGCTTTCAAGTGGTTGCGGCGCAATCGCTGCAAGCGGCGCTACACTACCGGCTGATGACCTTCCGGACACCTGAATGACCGACCTGTCGCCCGTTCTCACCATCGATGGCCCCTCCGGCGCCGGCAAGGGCACCGTGAGCCGGATCGTGGCTGCCCGGCTGGGCTGGCACTACCTCGATTCGGGCGCACTGTATCGCGCTGTCGGGGTTGCTGCGAGCTGGGCCGACCTGGATGTCTCCGATCCGGCAGCGCTGGTGCGCTGCACCTTCGACACCAGGGTGGAATTCGACGATGCGGGCGAGGCAGGACTGCGCGTGCTGGTCAATGGCGCGGATGCGACCAGCGAGTTGCGGCTGGAAACGACCGGTGCGCTGGCCTCGGCCATTGCGGCCATTCCCGAGGTGCGCAGCGCCCTGAAGGAGCGCCAGCGCGCATTCAGGCGCGCGCCCGGGCTGGTTGCCGACGGGCGCGACATGGGCACGGTGATCTTTCCCGATGCTGCCTACAAGGTGTTTCTGACCGCCAGTGCCGAAGAACGTGCGGGCCGTCGCCATAAACAGTTGATGGAAAAGGGTGTTTCGGTTATCTTTGACGACCTGCTGCGCGAGATCATGGCCCGTGATGCCCGTGATGCGCAGCGGGTGGTGGCGCCATTGCGGCCGGCCGAAGACGCCGTGCTGATCGATACCAGTGGAATGGGAATCGAGGATGTCGTCCAGCGTGTGGTCGGGTTGCTCGCAGACCGCGCGCCGTCGTAAGCGTTTCGCAAGCGGGTTTGTCCCGCCGACCGTAAGGCGTTCCAAAGCTCCGTCGCGCATCCTGCGTGGCAGTTCTATGACTTCTAACCGACTCGCTGTATGGAGTCGACCAACAGGCTGGGCGGTTCGCATCTGTCGCACTCCGACGATCGGCGCCCGTGTGTTCAACTGAGTAAATTCAAATGACAGAATCTTTTGCAGAACTGTTCGAAGCCAGCCAAGCCAATCTGGCGAAGCTGAAGCCGGGCTCCATCGTCACCGGTACCGTCGTGGAAGTTCGCGGCGACGTGGTGGTGATCAACGCTGGCCTGAAGTCCGAAGGCATTGTGCCGATCGAGCAGTTCCGTAACGACGCTGGCGAGATCGATGTCGGCGTAGGCGACCAGGTCAAGGTCGCCCTCGATTCCATCGAGAACGGCTTCGGCGAAACCGTGTTGTCGCGCGAGAAGGCCAAGCGCGCGATGGTGTGGGACGAGCTGGAAGAAGCGTTGGAAAAGAACGAAACCATCACCGGCCGCATCAGCGGCAAGGTCAAGGGTGGTTTCACCGTGGACATCAAGGATGTCCGCGCGTTCCTGCCTGGTTCGCTGGTGGATGTGCGCCCGGTGCGCGACCCGGCCTACCTGGAAGGCAAGGAACTTGAGTTCAAGCTGATCAAGCTGGACCGCAAGCGCAACAACGTGGTGGTTTCGCGTCGTGCAGTGGTCGAAAGCGAGCACTCGGAAGAGCGCGAGCAGCTGATGGACAAGCTGCAGGAAGGCGCGATCCTGAAGGGTGTCGTCAAGAACCTGACCGACTACGGCGCATTCGTGGACCTGGGCGGTATCGACGGCCTGCTGCACATCACCGACATGGCCTGGAAGCGCGTGCGCCATCCGTCCGAAGTCGTCAACGTCGGCGACGAGCTGGACGTGCGCGTGCTGAAGTTCGATCGCGAGCGTAACCGCGTCAGCCTCGGCCTGAAGCAGCTGGGCGAAGATCCGTGGGACAACATTGCCCGTCGTTACCCGGCCAACAGCCGCGTGTTCGGCAAGGTCTCCAACGTCACCGATTACGGCGCATTCGTCGAGATCGAGCCGGGCGTCGAAGGTCTGGTGCACGTCTCCGAAATGGATTGGACCAACAAGAACGTCAACCCGTCCAAGGTTGTGCAGGTCGGTGACGAAGTCGAAGTAATGGTCCTGGACGTGGACGAGGAGCGTCGCCGCATCTCGCTGGGCATGAAGCAGGTTGCCGCCAATCCGTGGGAAACCTTCGCTGCGACCCACAAGAAGAACGACAAGGTGTCCGGTCAGATCAAGTCGATCACCGACTTCGGCATCTTCATCGGTCTGGACGGCGGCATCGACGGTCTGGTCCACCTGTCCGACATCAGCTGGAACACCACCGGCGAAGATGTCGTGCGCAACTACAAGAAGGGCGACACGCTGGAAGCCGTCGTGCTGGCAGTGGACCCGGAGCGCGAGCGCATCAGCCTGGGCGTCAAGCAGCTGGAGCAGGACCCGTTCGGTCAGTACATGGCGTCCAACCCGAAGGGTTCGAAGGTCGAAGGCGTGGTGCGTGAAGTGGATGCCAAGGGCGCCACGATCGACTTGGCCGACGGCATCGAAGGCTACGTCGCTGCACGCGACATCGCCAACGAGCGCGTCGACGACGCCACCCAGCACCTGAAGGTCGGCGACAAGATCGAAGCCAAGTTCGTGGGCATGGACCGCAAGGGCCGCACCCTGCAGCTGTCGATCAAGGCCAAGGACGATGCCGAAATGCGCGAAACGTTGGAGGACTACCAGTCCGCCTCCGCGTCGGGCGGCATGACTCAGCTGGGCGCGCTGCTGCGTGCGCAGTTGAACAACAACAAGTCCGAGTAAGCGCGTAGCGCTCGCAAGAGCGTAACGGATCGGCCCGGGCTTGCCCGGGCCGATTCCGATGTGTCAGTCGAAAAAAGCAAGTCTCCCATGACCAAGTCCGAATTGATTGAAATCCTGGCGCGACGCCAAGCGCATCTGAAGTCGGACGACGTGGATCTGGCAGTCAAGTCGCTGCTGGAAATGATGGGCCAGGCGCTCTCCGATGGCGATCGGATCGAAATTCGCGGGTTCGGCAGTTTTTCGCTGCATTACCGTCCGCCACGGTTGGGACGTAACCCTAAGACCGGCGAGTCGGTCGCGCTGCCGGGCAAGCATGTACCCCACTTCAAGCCGGGCAAGGAATTGCGTGAGCGTGTCAGCTCCGTGGTGCCTGTGGATGTGGCCGATACGGCAGACTGAAGCCATTCTGGCGCTGCGTTTATGTGGTCTCGGTTAAGCTAGTCCGCCTCCCGACGGAGTCTCGCCATGAAGGTGCTTCGCTTGCTGGTGATGTTGGCCTTCCTGCTGGTCGGTCTGATCATCGGTGCGGTCAATTCCCAGGACGTCACGCTCGATTTTCTGTTCTCCAGCGTGCATACCAGTTCAGGCGTCGCGATCATCGTCGCGCTGCTGGTCGGTGCCGGCATGGTGCTGGTCAGTGTGGTCATTCCCCTCTATTCCAAACTGCGCCAGGCCAACAAGGCTGTTGCGGTCAGTCGCGCCGACGCCAGGGCTGTCACGCCTGCGACCGTCGAGCCGCGCCCCATCGATGGACTGTAACGACGTATGGAATTTCTGACCGAGTGGATCTGGTTCTTCCTGTTCGTGCCGCTGGCTGCGCTAGGCGGCTGGATCGTCGGCCGTCGTGGCGGTCAACGCCATGGCGACACGCAGGTCAGTCGTCTTTCCAGTACCTATTTCCGCGGGTTGAACTATCTGCTCAACGAACAGCCGGACAAGGCGATCGAGCTGTTTTTGCACATCGCCGAACTGGACAAGGAAACCTTCGAGACCCAGGTCGCGTTGGGGCATCTGTTCCGCCGCCGTGGTGAAGTGGACCGTGCGATCCGCCTGCACCAGGGCCTGGTGCAGCGTGGCGACCTGACCGATCAGCAGCGCGTCCAGGCCTTGCTGGCGCTCGGCGAGGACTACATGAAGTCGGGTCTGCTGGATCGTGCCGAAACGGTCTTTACGGAGTTGGCGCAACTTGACCAGCGCGCGCCGCAGGCGCTGCGTCACCTGATCGGTATCTATCAGGCCGAGCGCGATTGGGAAAAGGCGATCGACAACGCCACCCGCTATGAAGAGGTGACCGGCGAGCCGATGGGCAAGCTGATCTCGCAATTCGAATGCGAACTGGCTGATCGCTATCGCGGCCTGGGCAAAACCGACGATGCACTCCAAGCGATCGCACGTGCCTACCAGGCCGATGGCACTTCCGTGCGTGCCGGCATTCTGGAAGGACGCATCGAAGCCGAGCGCGGTCACGACGAAGCGGCGGTGCGCGCGTTCGAACGGGCTGCCCGGCATGATCCGGAATACCTGCCCGAGATCATTCCTGCATTGATGGCCGCGTATCGACGGGTCGGCGATATCGCCGGCGCGCGCAACTTCCTGTCGGAGATGACCGAGCACTATCGCGGCATCGCTCCGGTGCTGGCGCTGACCCAGTTGATGGAAGCCCAGGATGGCGTCGCGCCTGCGCTTGCCTATCTTGGCCGCCAGCTCAAGGATCGGCCGTCGGTGCGTGGTGAGTCGGCATTGATCGATCTCACCCTGGCCGAGGGGAGCGACCCGGTCGGCACCCTGCAGGACCTCAAGCACATCACCGACCAGTTGCTGGTGCGCAATCCGAGCTACCGATGCACGCGCTGCGGCTTCGGTGCCAAGACGCATCACTGGCAATGCCCGAGCTGCAAGGAATGGGGTACGGTCAAACCGCTGTTGAACTACGCGGTGGTCTGATGGCGTGGCTGTGGTGCGCGCTGCACCTGCTGGTCGCGGCACTGGGCACCTGGGGGCTGCGGCGCTATGCCTTGCACCGGCGTCTGCTCGATCATCCCGGTGAACGGCGTAGCCACCTGGTGGCGACCCCGCGCGGTGGCGGCATGGCGATTGTGGCGGCAATCTTGCTGGGCTGCGTTGCGGCGTGCGCGCTATGGCCGACATCCCGGTTGACGGTCTGCTGGTTCGCAGCGGGCTTGGTCTCAGTGGCCGGCGTGGGCTGGTGGGACGACCACCGTCCGCTTTCGGCAAGGCTGCGGTTTTCGATTCACCTGGCCGCATCGGCGGCATTGGGCGCCTTGGTTTGGCACGCGACGGGCAGCGTGTGGGATGGAGTGCTGACTGCCGCTGCGTCCGTGGTGTTGATCAATGTCTGGAATTTCATGGATGGCATCAATGGGCTCGCCAGCACCCAGGCGGCGTTGGCCGCGCTGGGATTCTCGCTGGTAGCGCCTGCCGGTTGGTCGTGGGCAGGTCTGGCGATTGCAGCCGCGTGCCTCGGGTTTGTGCCGTTCAATTTCCCACGTGCGCGCATCTTCATGGGCGATGGCGGCAGTGGCGCGCTCGGCTACGTGCTGGCGGCGCTGCTGGCGCTGAACGTGGCGAGTGGTCAGGTGAGCTGGTGGATCAGCTGGTTCCCGTTGACGGCCTTTCTTGTAGACGCCGGCTTCACGCTGCTTGCTCGCATGCTGTCCGGGCAACGCTGGTGGGAGCCACATGCCCAGCATCTGTACCAACGTCTGGCGCGTCGTCTTGAGACGCACGTCCCGGTAACGTGCGTTTATTTCGCGTTCAGCCTCATTGCCGTCTGCTTGTACCTGTTAATCCGTCATGATCCGTTCTGGCTGCAGGTGTCCGGCGCGCTGGTGTGGGGCATGGGCGCCACTGCAATCTGGCTTTTTCTGCGCGATGGACTGCGCAATTCCTGACTAATGGACTTTTATGATTTCCTGGCGTGACCGTTTGACCAAGGCCCTGCCGCAGATAGCGGTCGTGGTACATGACCTGCTGATGGTGTGGGTGTGCTGGCAGCTGCTGCATGCCGGTCGCTATTCGATGCTACGTGACGCGCCGGATCTGCCGCTGTGGGACTGGCGCACCGCGGTGGTGTTGGTGGCGCAGGGCCTGGTGTTCTGGAAGATGGGGTTGTACCGCGGGTTGTGGCGCTTCGCCTCGGTGCCGGACCTGTGGAACATTTTCAAGGCGAGTTTTCTTGGACTGGTCGCGATCGTGCTGGCGCTGGCGTACGACCGTCTGGATGGCGTGCCGCTGTCGGTGCTGGTGGTCTATCCATTTGCCTTGTCGGCCATGCTGGGTACGCCCCGTTTGCTGTATCGGGCCTGGAAGGATTATCAGATTGCGCACTCCGGAGATGCCGCGCAGCGCGTGCTGATCCTTGGTGCTGGTCGCGCTGCTGAAGGGTTGGTGCGCGATCTGCGTCGCACCGGCGCATTTGTGCCGGTCGGGTATTTGGACGACGCCAATAACCTGCATGGGGCCAAGATCCAGGGTCTCAACGTGCTGGGCAATCTGGATCAGGCCGCCGCCATTGCCAAGGAGACCGCCGCCAAGTTGCTGGTGATCGCGATCCCGTCGCTGGACGCCTCTGGCATGCAGCGCGTCGTGGCGATCTGCGAAAGCACTGGCCTGCCGTTCCGCATGGTGCCCAAGCTGATCAACGTACTGGAGGGGCGCTCGTTGCCGGGCGAGTTGAAGGAGGTCGCGATCGAGGACCTGCTCAACCGCAAGCCGGTCACGCCCGACTGGCGCCTGATCCGCGACTGGCTGACCAACAAGACCGTGATGGTGACCGGTGCCGGCGGTTCGATCGGTTCGGAAGTCTGCCGCCAGTGCGCGCGCCACGGCGCGCGTCGGATCGTCCTGCTGGAAATCGACGAGCTGGCGCTGTTGACCATCGACTCGGATCTACGCCGGCTGTTCCCGGATATCGAAGTGGTGCGCGTGTTGGGCGATTGCGGCGACCCGGCGGTCGTGGCGCATGCGTTGAACACTGCCACGCCGGATGCGGTCTTCCATGCAGCCGCCTACAAGCAGGTGCCGTTGCTGGAAGAGCAGTTGCGCGAGGCGGTGCGCAACAACGTGCTAGCGACCGAGAACGTGGCGCGCGCCTGCCAGCGTGCACGTATCGAAACCTTCGTCTTCATCTCCACCGACAAGGCGGTCGAGCCGGTCAACGTGCTGGGCGCAAGTAAGCGCTATGCAGAAATGATCTGCCAAAGCCTCGACGCGCGCGATGCGCCGACGCGCTTCATCACCGTGCGCTTCGGTAACGTGCTGGATTCGGCCGGCAGCGTGGTGCCGTTGTTCCGCGAACAGATCCGCCAGGGCGGCCCGGTAACCGTGACGCATCCGGATGTGACGCGTTACTTCATGACCATCCCCGAAGCCTGCCAGTTGGTCATCCAGGCAGCTGCATCCGCGTCGCATGGTGCGATCTATACACTGGACATGGGCGAGCCGGTGCCGATTCGACTGCTTGCCGAGCAGATGATCCGTCTGGCCGGCAAGCAGCCGGGCAAGGACGTGGCGATTCTCTATACCGGCCTGCGTCCGGGCGAGAAATTGCACGAGACGCTGTTCTATTCCGACGAAGACTATCGTCCCACCGCGCACCCCAAGATCCTGGAAGCCGGTGTGCGCGAGTTCTCGCATGAGCAGGTGCTGCAGCTGGTCACGCGCTTGCGCGAGGCCGTTAACCGCTATGACATCAAGGCGATGGAGACTGTATTGGGCAGCTTGATGCCGGATTTTGCGGCTGCTCGACGGAAAGTCGACGCGCGATCTGATACGGTCGTTCCATTCCCCGCACGTGAGGTCAGAAGACTGTAATGAGCCAGCGTATTCGCAAGGCCGTATTCCCCGTCGCAGGTCTTGGGACCCGCTTTCTTCCGGCAACCAAGACCGTGCCGAAAGAAATGCTGCCAATCATCGACAAGCCATTGATCCAGTACGCCGTCGACGAAGCCATCCAGGCTGGTTGCGATACGCTGATCTTCGTGACCAACCGCTACAAGCACTCCATTGCCGATTACTTCGACAAGGCCTATGAGCTCGAGCAGAAGCTGGAGCGTGCAGGCAAGCTGGAGCAGCTGGAGCTGGTGCGCCATGCATTGCCGGAGGGCGTTCGCGCCATTTTTGTCACGCAGGCAGAGGCGCTCGGCCTGGGCCATGCGGTGTTGTGTGCCAAGGCCGTTGTCGGTAACGAACCGTTCGCGGTGTTGCTGCCGGACGATCTGATGTGGAACCGCGGCGATGCTGCGTTGACCCAGATGGCCAACGTGGCGGAAGCCTCGGGCGGCAGCGTGATCGCCGTGGAAGACGTGCCGCACGACAAGACCGCCAGCTACGGCATCGTTTCCACCGACGCATTCGACGGCCGCAAGGGCCGCATCAACGCGATCGTCGAAAAGCCCAAGCCGGAAGTCGCGCCAAGCAACCTGGCCGTGGTCGGTCGTTACGTGCTGAGCCCCAAGATCTTCGACCTGCTCGAAGCCACCGGTGCAGGCGCAGGCGGTGAAATCCAGCTCACCGATGCGATCGCCGAGTTGCTGAAGGAAGAGCAGGTCGATGCCTTCCGCTTCGAGGGTCGCCGTTTCGATTGCGGCGCGCATATCGGCCTGATCGAGGCAACCGTGCATTTTGCGCTCGAGCACGAAAAGCATGGCGGCCCAGCGAAGGAAATCCTGCGCGAAGCACTGGCCCAGGCCGACGCGCGCGGCTGATTGTTGCCTGATCGCTGTTTCTACGAACGACGCCAGCTGGCGTCGTTCGTCGTTTGGGAGCTTGTCGTACGCATTGTCGCGTCTGCAGAGCCCGGCTTGGCAACGCCAAGCGCGGGCAAAGATGCGCACCCTGATGCAGGCCGAGGCCGCGCTGGTGCCGCTAGAATCCGGGCATGAGCCAACCTGCCGAATCCAGTGAACTGATCAACGTGGTGGTGCTGCTCGGCGCTGCCGTGGTTGCGATCCCGGTGTTCCGTCGTCTCGGCCTGGGCTCGGTGTTGGGTTATCTGGCAGCGGGACTTGCCATTGGTCCGTTCGGTTTGGGCCTGTTCAACGAGCCGCAAGCCATCCTGCATGTGGCCGAGTTGGGCGTGGTGATGTTTCTGTTCGTGATCGGGCTGGAAATGCGCCCCTCGCACCTGTGGAGTTTACGCAAGGAAATCTTCGGACTTGGCACGCTGCAGATCGCGGTTTGCGCGCTGGTGTTGACCGGCGTCGGCATGTTGCTCGGCTTTGCGCTACCGGTGGCCTTCGTGGCGGCGTCCGGTTTTGTGCTGACCTCCACCGCGGTGGTGATGCAGTTGTTGGCCGAGCGCGGTGACGTCGCCTTGCCGCCGGGGCAGAAGATCGTGGCGATCCTGCTCTTCGAAGATCTGTTGATCGTGCCGTTGCTGGCGATCGTGGCCTGGATGGGAGCCAGCGGCGACCCGCAGGCCGCATCGCAGCGTTGGCAGGGCATCGGCATCGGTCTGGCCTGCATCGTCGGCTTGCTGGTGGCCGGGCGTTGGCTGCTCAATCCCTTGTTCCGCATCCTGGCCGCGTCCAAGGCGCGCGAAGTGATGACCGCAGCAGCATTGCTGGTGGTGCTGGGCGCAGCGCTGTTGATGCAGGTGGGCGGGCTGTCGATGGCGATGGGGGCGTTCCTGGCCGGCGTGCTGTTGTCCGAGTCCACGTTCCGGCATCAGATCGAAGCGGATATCGAACCCTTTCGCGGCATCCTGCTGGGGTTGTTTTTTCTCGGTGTCGGCATGAGCCTGGACGTGCGTGTGGTCGCGGCCGATTGGCGCCTGATCGTGGTGGGCGTGCTGGCCCTGATGGTGGGCAAGGGCGTGTGCATCTATGCGGTGGCGCGGATGATGCGCAGTGACCATCGCCAGGCGTTGGACCGTGGTGTGCTGATGGCACAAGGCGGCGAGTTCGCATTCGTGCTGTTTGCCGCCGCGTCGGCAGCGGGCGTCATCGATGCCCAGGTCAATGCCAGCCTGACCGCCATCGTGGTGTTGTCGATGGCACTGACCCCGTTGTTCGTGCTGCTGCAACGGCGGCTGACGCCGGCAGCGGCGATCTCGCTGGATGGGGTGGAAGCAGCCAGCGGCCAGACCGGTAGCGTGTTGATCATCGGCTTCGGGCGCTTTGGGCAGGTGGCCAGTCAGTCGCTGCTGGCGCGCGATGTGGATGTGACCATCATCGATAACGACATTGAGATGATCCAAAGCGCGGAAGAATTCGGTTTCAAGATCTACTACGGCGACGGCACCCGGCTCGATGTGCTGCACGCCTCCGGCGCACACAGCGCACGTGCGATTGCGGTGTGCGTCGACAATCAAGAGGCAGCTAATCGCATCGTCGAGCTGGCGACGCGAGAGTTTCCGCATGCCAAGCTGCTGGTGCGTTCGTACGACCGCCAGCATTCGCTGCAGTTGGTCGCGGCGGGAGTGGATTACCAGATCCGCGAGACCTTCGAGTCGGCGGTGATCTTCGGCAAAGTGGCGCTGGTGGAACTGGGTGTGGACGAGGACGAAGCTGGCATGATTTCGCGTGAGGTCCGCCGCCGTGATGCCGAGCGTTTCGAACTGGAGATCACTGCCGGCGATGCACGGGCCGGAGCCAGGCTGATGTATGGCAACACCGTGCCTACCGCACCCCGGCCCACGCCGTTCACGCGGCCGCGCCGCGGCAGTCGCACCCTGAATCCCGATGCGGTACCGCAGGCTGGACAAGTACAGACGCAGACGCGCGACTAGAGCGTGTCATGTACGTTGAGGTCAGTGCGAAGCGTGCTGTGGCGCGTCGAGACAAGGCGCGCAACACGGTATCGGCGCGCCACAGGGCGCTTCCCGGCGGGTTGGCCGTCAGCGGTACGGCGCGGGCGCCGCGCGGCTTGCCTTGGCGCCAGCCAAGCCGACGCCAGCCAGAATCCGCTCCGCACCGCTGGCGGCCAACGCATCTCATCTCAACGTGCATGACACGCTCCTAGGGCAGCCGACAACACCGCTGCGCAGACGCTACGCGAGATGGCCAGTGCGCGATGCGATGCGCCATTCGTACGGTGCGATTGCCGCGATTGGACGATGGTTCGCTACGTCTTGCTGGCCACTGGGAGCGGACACACGCCACCGCGCGAGCGTCGGGCGCGCCACGCCTGCACGGTATGGGGCGCTCGTGCGCTCCGGCTTCTCAGCGCGCCCACCTCCAGCCACAGACCGCTCGGGACATCTTGGCAGACGCGCTCACTGATGCCTGCCTAGCCATGCTTGCGCTGGGCGGCGGCGAAGGCTTCCAGTTGTTCGGGCGTGGCGTCTTTTTGATGCTGCTGTTTCCATTGGGCAAATGGCATGCCGTAAACGGCTTCGCGCGCCTGCTCTTTGGTCATGGCCTGGCCTTGCGCTTCGGCCGCTTCGCGGTACCAATCGCCCAGGCAGTTGCGGCAGAAGCCGGCGAGAATCATCAGATCGATGTTCTGCACATCGGTGCGGTCCTGGTTGAGATGCTGCAGCAGACGGCGAAATGCTGCCGCTTCGATCGAAGTGGTGCTCGAATCGGAGCGTGAGGTGGTGTCGGTCATGGCGGAATCGGGGACAATAGACGGCCTTCGACTCTACACCTGACGCCCCATGACCGCTTCTGCGCCAGCTGCCTCCGCTTCGGCCCGCCTTCTCGATGGTCGCCGCATTGCCGAGGAATTGCTCGACGGATTGAAGCTGCGGGTGGACGCGCGGGTGGCGTCCGGCAAGGCGCGCCCCGGGCTGGCGGTGGTGCTGGTCGGTGGCGATCCGGCATCGTCGGTGTATGTGCGCAACAAACGGCGCGCGGCCGAGAAGGTCGGCATCGAAGCCTTCGATTACGACCTGCCGCAGGGCACCAGCGAAGCCCAGTTGGCGTCGCTGATCGATGAGCTCAATGCCGACCCCAAGATCCACGGCATTCTGATCCAGCTGCCGCTGCCGGGCATTCCCGATGCCAACCGGCTGATTCAGCGCATCGACCCGCGCAAGGACGTGGACGGATTCCATCCGCAGAATGTCGGGCATCTGGCCTTGCGCGAATTCGGGCTGCGCCCGTGCACGCCGCGCGGCATCGTGACCTTGCTCGGCCACACCGACCAGCCGGTGCGCGGCCGCAACGCCACCATCGTGGGCGTGAGCAATCACGTTGGCCGGCCGATGGGGCTGGAGCTGTTGATCGCCGGCTGCACGGTCACCAGTTGCCACAAATTCACCCCGCCCGATGTGCTGGAAGCCAGCGTGCGCAATGCGGACATCCTGGTGGTGGCAGTCGGCCGCCCGGGGCTGATTCCGGGCGAATGGGTCAAGCCGGGTGCGGTGGTGATCGATGTCGGCATCAACCGGCTCGATGATGGGCGCCTGGTGGGCGATGTCGGCTTCGACGCCGCCGCGCAGCGCGCGGCCTGGATCACCCCGGTGCCGGGCGGGGTCGGGCCGATGACGGTGGCCACGCTGATGCAGAACACCATCGAGGCCGCTGATGCGGCCGGGATTCAGGATTCTGGATCCGGGATTCGTTAAAGGCAACGGCGAAGTGCATGCATCGGCTGATCCGGATTGCATCCGAGATCGGCCGGCAATCGGCAAACAGGCGAACGGTGGGCGGTGCAACGCGACGCTGTTGCGAATCCCGACTCCCCAATCCCGGCCCCAATGCGTTAAAATGCCGCGCTTCCCCAAACTCGGGTCCGCCGATGCTACGCATCCAGGCTGAAGCTCTTACCTACGACGACGTCTCGCTCGTCCCTGCTCACTCGATCGTCCTGCCCAAGGACGTCAGCCTGGAAACCCGGCTGACGCGCGACCTGCGCCTGAAACTACCGATTCTGTCGGCGGCGATGGACACAGTGACCGAACACCGTCTTGCGGTGGCCATGGCCCAGCTGGGCGGCATCGGCATCATCCACAAGAACCTGACCCCGCAACAGCAAGCCGGCGAAGTGGCGCGGGTCAAGAAGTTCGAATCCGGCGTGATCACCGAGCCGTTCACCGTCAGCCCGGACACGACCATCGGCGAAGTGCTGGCGCTGACGCGCGCGCGCAACATCTCCGGCGTGCCGGTGGTGGATGGCAGCGAACTGGTCGGTATCGTCACCAGCCGCGACATGCGCTTCGAAAAGAAGCTCGACGATCCGGTCCGCCACATCATGACCAAGAAGGACCGCCTGATCACCGTGCGCGAGGGCGCCAGCGATGAGGAAGTGCTCGAGCTGCTGCATCGCAACCGTATCGAAAAGGTCTTGGTGGTCAACGACAGCTTCGAGCTGCGCGGTCTGATCACGGTCAAGGACATCCAGAAGAAGACCGATAACCCCAATGCGGCCAAGGACAGCGCCAAGCGCTTGCTGGTGGGCGCGGCGGTGGGCGTGGGCGGCGATACCGAACAGCGCATCGAGCTGCTTGCCGCAGCCGGCGTGGACGTGGTGATTGTCGATACCGCGCACGGCCATTCGCAGGGCGTGATCGATCGCGTGGCGTGGGTCAAAAAGACCTATCCGCAGCTGCAGGTGATCGGCGGCAACATCGTCACCGGCGATGCGGCATTGGCATTGATGGATGCCGGCGCGGACGCGGTCAAGGTTGGCGTGGGCCCGGGCTCGATCTGCACCACGCGTGTGGTTGCTGGCGTGGGCGTGCCGCAGATCACTGCGGTGGACATGGTGGCCGAGGCGCTGCAGGACCGCATTCCATTGATTGCCGATGGCGGCATCCGCTATTCCGGCGATATCGGCAAGGCGCTGGTGGCCGGTGCCTCGACGGTGATGGTCGGCGGCCTGTTGGCCGGTACCGAAGAAGCACCGGGTGAGGTCGAACTGTTCCAGGGCCGTAGCTACAAGAGCTACCGCGGCATGGGCAGCCTGGGTGCGATGGAAAAGGGGTCCAAGGACCGCTATTTCCAGGATGCTTCCGATGCCGACAAGCTGGTTCCCGAAGGCATCGAGGGCCGCGTGCCGTATCGCGGCCCGGTCGGCGGCATCATCCATCAGCTCATCGGTGGCCTGCGCGCGACCATGGGGTATGTGGGCTGCGCCACCATCGAAGAAATGCGCAGCAAGCCCAAGTTCGTCAAGATCACCGGCGCCGGTCAGCGCGAAAGCCACGTGCACGACGTGCAGATCACCAAAGAGCCGCCGAACTATCGCGCTGGATGATCGGGAATGGGGAATCGCGAATCGGGAATCGTAAGAGCCCGCCGCTTCCTCGTCCGATAGCGGCTGGTGCTGCGTTTGCTGTTGCGATTCCCCAATCCCGATTCTCGATTCCCGGCTCTCAATGACCAACATCCATACCGACAAGATCCTCATCCTCGATTTCGGCGCGCAGTACACCCAGCTGATTGCGCGGCGCATCCGCGAGATCGGGGTCTATTGCGAGATCTGGGCATGGGATCACGATCCGTCGGAGATTGCCGGTTTCGGTGCCAAGGGCATCATCCTGTCCGGTGGCCCGGAGTCGACCACGTTGCCTGGCGCGCCGGTGGCGCCGCAGGAAGTGTGCGATAGCGGCCTGCCGGTGTTCGGCATCTGCTACGGCATGCAGACGCTCGCCGCGCAGTTGGGTGGGGCCACCGAAGCCGCCGACCAGCGCGAATTCGGCCATGCCGAAGTCGAGGTGGTCGCCGCCGACGCGTTGTTCTCTGGGCTGACCGATCACGCAGGCGCGTCGCGCCTGAACGTCTGGATGAGCCACGGCGACCACGTGTCGCAGGTGCCGCCGGGCTTCACCATTACCGCCACGACCGACCGCATCCCGGTGGCGGCGATGTCCAACGAAGCCAAGCGCTGGTACGGCGTGCAGTTCCATCCGGAGGTGACGCATACCTTGCAGGGCCAGACCTTGCTGCGTCGCTTCGTGGTGGATGTCTGCGGCTGCCAGACGCTGTGGACTGCGGCCAACATCATCGAGGACCAGATCGCGCGCGTACGCGAACAGGTGGGCGACGACGAAGTGATTCTCGGGCTGTCCGGCGGCGTCGATTCGTCGGTGGTTGCCGCGCTGCTGCACAAGGCGATCGGCGACAAGCTCACTTGTGTGTTCGTCGATACCGGCTTGCTGCGTTGGCAGGAAGGCGACCAGGTGATGGCGATGTTCGCCGAGCACATGGGCGTCAAGGTGATCCGCATCAACGCGGCCGACCGCTATTTCGCCAAGCTGGAAGGCGTGAGCGACCCGGAAGCCAAGCGCAAGATCATCGGCAACCTGTTCGTGGACATCTTCGACGAAGAGTCCAGCAAGCTGGCCAATGCCAAGTGGCTGGCACAGGGCACGATCTACCCGGATGTGATCGAGTCGGCCGGCAGCAAGACCGGCAAGGCGCACGTGATCAAGAGCCATCACAACGTTGGTGGCCTGCCGGAGCACATGAAGCTGGGCTTGGTCGAACCGTTGCGCGAATTGTTCAAGGACGAAGTGCGGCGCCTGGGCGTCGAGCTTGGCCTGCCGCGCACGATGGTGTATCGCCACCCGTTCCCGGGCCCGGGCCTGGGCGTGCGCATCCTCGGCGAGGTGAAGCGCGAGTACGCCGAGCTGCTGGCCAAGGCCGATGCGATCTTCATCGACGAACTGCGCAAGGCCGATCTCTACGACAAGACCAGCCAGGCCTTCGCGGTGTTCCTGCCGGTGAAATCGGTCGGTGTGGTCGGCGATGCACGCGCCTACGAATGGGTGATCGCCTTGCGCGCGGTGGAGACCATCGACTTCATGACCGCGCACTGGGCGCACCTGCCGTACGACTTCCTCGGCACGGTGAGCAACCGCATCATCAACGAGCTGCGCGGCGTTTCGCGGGTGGTCTACGATATTTCCGGCAAGCCGCCTGCGACGATCGAGTGGGAGTGACCGCCGGTCTGTCGGGCCCACGCTTTCGTCGATCGAAATCGCCGCACCGGTGATCTGATCGCGCGGCGTTTCTTTGAGGCTGGAAGTAGACCCCAGGTGCGCCCTCGCCATTCACGAGCGAGGGCGCCAGTCGAGCTGGAACCTGCTTTACGCAAGGGTGGGTGTGCGATTGCTCTGCGAAGGCGCATCCCCGAAAGACGTCTCCCAGCGCAGGTCGCCGAGATAGCGGTGCGCCATGCGGCCTTCGTCGTCCAGGGCGAACAGGTGCAGCCAGCGATTGTCGAACAGGGCGCGGACCTGCGGGTGCCGTTCGAGGATGTTGGCGATCGCTTCGGGCGGTGCGTCGATCAGCACGGAGAGCCGTAGCGGCTCGTGGGTCAGGCGTTGGCCGTCATGCACCGATTGCCACGGCAATCCGGTGCGCAGGATCCCGCCATTGCCCTCGACCACACCGATGCCGCCGGTGACGTTGTGCAGCAGCTTGTTGCCGGCGCCAAAACGCTCGGGCGCAACGGTCGATCCGTAGTACTGCAGGCTGATCCAGCTGGCGACGACGACCGGTGCGGTCAGGATCAACTACAGCACGCCGAAGCCGTCGTCGTAGCGCCAGTCGTAGTTGTGGAGGAAGGCGCGCCCGGCCAGGTCGCGCCCGGCAGTGCGCGCGCGCGGTGCGGCGATGAAGGCCTGGCAGCCGGCAAGTGCCCATTCGGGGCGAATCTCGGCCCAGTCGCGGGCGCGATGTGCGATGTCCTGGCTGCGGTGCGCGCGGGGCAGGCGCGCGGCGCGTTCCCCGCGCGCCAGCGCCCCGGCTGCGGCCAGCCACTGCGCCGCTTGGGCGAGATCTTCGGCATGCCCGGGCGAAGCGTGGTCGGCGGTGTAGAGGGTGACCGCATCGGTCGTGGTGTCGTGCAGTGCGGCCAGGAATAACGTGTCGGCGGGAATGACGATGCCGCGTGCGGCAAGACCGGCGCGCACCTGGCCATCGTTGAGCAGCGACGCGAGCAGTCGCGCGTTCACTTCGCCGGAATAGCCGCCGCATGCGCCGCAGTGCAGCGCGCTCGCATGGGGGTTGTTGACCACTTTCGCACCATGGCCGGCGAGTACCACCAGCCGTGCGAAGCCGCCGGTGAACGACATCGCCTTGAGGATGCGCGTGGCCATGGTCAGCCGGGTGTCCAGGTCCAGCCCGTCGGCAGCGCGTGGCGCCGGCTCGTTCGGTGCATGCTGGCGAGCCAGCGCCAGCCCGTCGCGCAGCAGCTTGGCGATGTAGATCGGGCCGGTGGCCTCGACGAAGGCAAACGAGGAAATGGCCGCCAGCTTGAAGCGGCCCCAGGCGCGTGTGGCACGTGCCGCGATCCGGGCGCTGAGGTCGGAGGCGGCTGCCGACGCCGTCGCGTCACCTGCGCAGGTGACCACACCTGGAGCGAGCAGCACCGGCAGGCGCGCTTCGACCACGTCCGAGGCAAACCGGCGATGGCCGATGCCCAAGCCGAAAAACCCTGCAAACCCCAGGGTCTGGATGCCCGAATCGAGGCTTTCCAGCGCCCGGCGGAAGACTTCCGAGCGCACATCGATGCAGAACGCCATTTGCAACTTCACACGGCCAGCTGCGACCTTGGCCGGCGATGGCGCGGCCAGCACGGCGTTGAGCCTTCGCTGCGCTGCACGTTCGACCGCTTCCTGCAGGATGCTGTCGATGACATCGTCCGAGGTTGCAGCGACCGGCTCGGCGTAGGCGGCAACGGCCGTCCGCCAGCCAGGCACCAGCGCGGCGCCGCCGTTGCCCAGCAGCGCGGCTTCCCAGAGCATGCGGATGGCGAGCAGGTCGGTGGCGCATGCATCGGTTGCGCCGCTCAACTCAGCCTGCCAGAGCCGATACCGGGCGAGCTGACCCCAGCCGCCCAACGTGGTCAGCAAGCGGTGGAAATAACCGTCCAGCGCGTCTCGCGAAAGTCCGAGGCGGGCGACGCAGTCGACGATTGCGTCCTCGACATTGGCCGGCGCATCCGCCACATACCGTGCGAAACCTGCCAGGCCGGCGATTTCCGGAGTCAGATCGTGGGTCGCGATGATCCGCCAGGTGCTGTAAGCGCCACCGGACTGGCCGACCGCCCAGAGCGCCTGGCCCTGGTCGAAATAGCCGGCTGCCCAATGACCGATGCGTTCGTTGACGATGCCGGGCCAGTCGATCGCAGCGGCAGCGCGGGCCAGCTCGGCGACCGTGGGGATCGCCTGCGGGGCAGGGCGCGTGGCTGCGAGGGCGTGTTTGAGCGCGGACAAGCTCGGCGGGCGCAGTGCGGTCGGCGCGTTCTGCAAGGCCGCCCGCAGATCGTCTTCGGTGATTTCGCCGGACTGTAGCCGTTCTGCATACCAATGCCGCGGCATGGTGACGGCGATACCGGACGCGCGCCGCAGTCGCGCCGCCGCCATTTCCAGCGGCTCGCTGGCCTGGCCGAGGAAGGGGTTGACCGCAACGCTGGAGGCGAGCGGCCACAGCGGCGGGATGGCGCGTGCCGCACGCTGCGCGGCGGCGATGATCACATCGTGGGACAGAGACATTGTGGTGGTCGTGGTGGTCATCAGCATGGATGCCTGGCGTGAAGGGGGTCAGGAGGTCTTGCGAACAGACCAGCCGCCAAGCAGGCGATCGATCGTGGCGTTGGCATACAGCCCATTGGAGAGGTGGACGCGGAGCCCGGCGGCAGCGGGGTGCGATGCCCAGAGCGGAAACAGCGCCTGCGCCACCGCCACCAGCCCGAAGCTCAGCACCGCGAGCGCCATCAGCGTCCACTCCAGGCGTCCCGGTGCGGGCGTTGCCGGCAGCACGCCGGCCGTCAGCCATTCGGCGGCGGTCTGCAGCGCGAAGTAGCCGGTCGCCGCGGCGCTGGCGTAGATCGCCGTCCTGCGGGTGAGGGCGCGCGGCGCGGCATCGGCAAGGCCCTGGGCCAGCAGATAGGCGACCCCAAAGATCAGGATCGCGCCCAGTGCCAGCGCCTGCGGCGACTTGTGCTCGAAGCCGAAGGTGAACCCGAATGCAGTGCCGATGCCGATATAGATCGCCAGTGCGATCAAAAATGCGCGGCCGACCGCCGACCCATTCGGAACGGCGACCGGGCCGGGCCTGCGGATGGCCGCCACCTGCTCGACCGCGCCGCCGGAGGCCAGGAACGCATGCGCCTTGTAGAGCGAATGCGCCACGATGTGCAGCAGGGCCAGCGGGAACAGCGCCAGACCGCACTGGAGCATCATGAATCCCATCTGCGCGACCGTGGACCAGGCGAGCGAAGTCTTGACCGCCGGCTGGGTCAGCATCACCAGCGCGCCGAACAAGGCGGTGAACCCGCCCAGCATGGCCAGCACGGCGAGCACGCCGGGGGCGGCAAGCATCAGGTCGGCAAAGCGGATCAGCAGGAAACCGCCGCCATTGACCACGCCGGCGTGCAGCAAGGCCGATACCGGCGTGGGCGCTTCCATCATCTCGGTGAGCCAGCCGTGGGTCGGGAACTGCGCCGATTTCAGCACCGCAGCAAGTGCGAGCAGAGCGGCTGCCGCGACCAGCGACCAGGAGTGCTGCCCATGCGCGGCCATTGCGTTGATCGTGGCGATATCGGTCGTGCCCGTGCCTTTCCAGATCAGCAGCGCGCCGCAGGTCAGGGCGAGACCGCCGGTGGTGGAGAACACGCGCTTCTTGCGTGCGGCGCGCTGCGCCTCCACGCGCTCGGGATAGAACAGCAGCAGGCGATGCATCGCGATGCTGGTGGCAATCCAGGCGATGACGACCTGGATCAGATTGCCTGCCTGCACCAGCAGCAGCACCGCCGCCAGCGCCATGCACAGCCAGCCGGTGAAGTAGCCCTGGCGAGCCTCGCCGTTGAGATAGGTGCGTGCGTACCGCACCACGATCCAGCCAACGAAGGTCACCAGCAAGAGCATCGTCACGCTGACCGCGTCGAGCCGCGCGGACAGGCCGATGTCGCCCCATCCGATCAGTGGGCTGTCGCCAGTGCCTCGCGACAGCACCAGCGCCAGCGATGCGATCGCGATGCAGAGCGCGCCGAGCGCGGTGCCTTCGGCGAGGAGGGGAATCAATGGAGGGCGACCGCCGCGGACCAGGGCGACGACAGCGGCGGTCAGCAGAAGGAATGGTGCGAACAGTGGGAGTAGATAGAGCGACAAGACAATCCCCTAGGAACGAACGTGGTGGCGGGCCGCGCCACGATAACGATCGGTGGGGTTGAATAAAAATTCATTGTTATTGCAGATTCGTTCGTTATTATCGAATGATATGGCCGCCTTGAACTACAACCATCTGCGCTACTTCTGGGCGGTCGCGCACGAGGGGAACCTCACCCGTACTGCCGAGCGTCTCAACCTCACCCAGTCGGCGCTTTCGGTGCAAATCCGCAAACTGGAGGAGCGCCTGGGCCACGCGCTGTTCGAACGTCGCGGGCGGCAACTGCATCTGACCGAAGCCGGGCAGATCGTGCTCGACCATGCCGATGCGATCTTTGCCACCGGCGATGAGTTGCTTGGCACGTTGCGGCAGACGGGTGCGGCGCGGCAGGCACTGCGGGTCGGCTCGCTTGCCACGCTGTCGCGCAACTTCCAGATGGAGTTCCTGCGGCCGCTGCTGGGCCGCACCGACATCGACCTCATCCTGCGTTCGGGCAGCGCGGGTGAGCTGCTGCGCGCGCTGGAGGCGCTCAATCTCGACGTGGTGCTGCTGAATCGGGCACCTGCCGGTGACGCGCTGTCCCCCTTCGTCACCCACCGGCTTGCGGAGTACCCGGTCAGCCTGGTGGGCACGCCGGATCGGTTGGGCCATGCGGCCAGCTTCGCCGACCGCCTTCGCAGCCACCCCATCATCCTGCCCACGGTGGATAGCAGCGTGCGCATCGGCTTCGACGCGTTGGCCGACCGCCTGGGCGTGCGGCCGCAGATCGTGGCGGAAGTGGAAGACATGGCGATGATGCGACTGCTTGCCCGCGAGGACATCGGCCTGGCGGTTCTGCCGCCGATCGTGGTCAAGGACGAGATCGCCGCTGGCGCACTGATGGAAGGCGATCAATTGCCGGACATCGTGGAGACCTTCCATGCGGTGACCATGTCGCGACGTTTCCCGAATCCTCTGCTCAGGCTTCTGCTTCAGCCCCCGACCAGGCCAGACAGTCCGTGATGCCACTCGGTTGTCCCAGGCGTGGCGCGCTGTAGACCCGCATGCGACGCGGCGCTTCTACCGGATCCGGCACCGGCAAAAACGTCTGTCGGGCAATCTGCCGCGCTTGGTCGCGCATTGCGGTCTGCAAGAGCTGCGCGTTTGCCGATGGCCGACGTGCTGAGCTTGCGTCGGATGCCCTGATCTATCGCCACGCTGGCCACTGGGCACGGTTCGCAGACCCGCAACGCACGGCCGATGCTCGGCCTGCGTCACCGTTGCTTGATGTTGCAACGCATGGCGAGTGCCACTGATGCGCCAACAAAAAAGCCGCGCAGTGCGCGGCTTGATGCATGAGCCGAACTGAAGATGCTCAGCGGACCTTGGCCAATGCCACGCGGGCGTCGGCCATGAACTTCTGTGCTTCCTGCGGTGTGGCCAGATTGGCGGCGAGCTGGCTGAGCACCTGCTCGATGTCGCTGGAAGCATCCCAGGCTTCATCGCACAGCATGCCGGCGATCGGGCCGAGATAGTTCAGTGCGACCGCTTCCAGTGCAGCGCGGACGCTGTCGTCGGGCCCGGCGCCAGTGGCAACCGGCGCCGCACTCGCGCTTGCGGCAGGTGCGGCAGGTGCGGGTGTCGGCGCAACCGGCGCACGCACCGGCGACGGTGCGCCGCCGAGATCCTGTTCAAAACCGCCCATCAACCACTGCCGCGAGTCGTCGCTCAACAGCGAGGGTTTGCCCAGGCCGGCACCGGGGTCGACCTGGAAGCGCGCCTTCGCCGCGTTGACCATGGTGAGGCGTTGTACCGCCTCATCATTACGCAGCATGCGGAACACCACTTCTTCGATCTGCCCGCTGTTGATGCGGACGATGCAGGAGTGGTTTTCCTCGGTGACGATGAACAGAAAGCCGGACGCCTTCTTCAATGCCAGCGCTTTGAGCTCGCGCAAGATCTCGATCAGCGGACGGAATTCAGTGGACATGGCGTCTTCCTTGCAGCATCAGGTACGGAGTGGGTGACAGCGACTCAGCGTTTACTGAGGCGCTCCATGGCCAACCGGACGCTGTTGGACAAGCGGGAAATGGCGCGCGCCAGGGTACCGATTTCATCTTTGAGGTTGACCTCTGCGATGGTGTGGTTCCACTTGCCCAGGCTCAGTTCTTCGGCCACGGTGGTCAAGTGCTGGATCGGGCGCAACACGCGGCTCCAGATCAAGGCCCACTGCAGGCCGAGCAACAGGGCGCAGACCAGCAGACCGATGCCGGCGATCCACAGCGACTGGCGCACGATCACGCCATTGACGTCGCTTCTGGGATAGGCCGAGACCAGGGTGAAGCCCCAATCGGGTACTTGTTCCTTGGTGACGACCCAATCATCCGGAGTGTCCCTGACGATACGCTCGATGGTGGCGGTGTCGGTGGTGGCACCGGTGGTGGACTGGAAGCGCAGCTTGTTCTTGCTGTCGAACACGGCAATGAAGCCGGAGTCGAGCACCCGACGGCTGCTGACCACGTTTTCCAGCGCCTGGGTGTCTGCCTTGTAACCGACGTACCACGCACCGATCACGCGCTTGTCGTTGCCGGCAAAGATCGGCTCGTAGCCGGTGACGTACGGGTTGCCGAGAATATCGACCACGCCGTAGAAGCTTTCGCCGTTACGCAGCTTGGCGGCGGCCTGGCCGTTCGGATCGAGCACGGTGCCGATGGCGCGGCTGCCGTCGTCCTTCTTGACGTTGGTGGAGATACGCACGAAGTCGTCGCCGGTACGCGAGAACAGCGTTGCGGTACCTTCGTGGATGGCGGTGACCTCGTCGACCAAGGTGAAGGCATTTGCCTGCGAGCGCTGGCCCAGCAGCAGGTCGTTGGCGCTACGATCGGCGACGCGGACGTCGCCGCCAACGCTGGGCGCGCCTTCCTTGTTGGCTTCCCTGCGCAGCTGGCGCATGGAGGAATTGACGCGGTCGAGCATCATCGCGCGGGTGCCCGCGAACAAGGTCTGCAAGGACACCGACTGGCGCTCGATCGCGTCGCCGGTTTCGAACTTGACCCGGTTCGCTTCGGTAATGGCCAGAATGACCGTCAGTGCCACCACCACGACCAGCACCAAGGCCAGCACCGGCAACAGCAGGCGCACCCGCAAAGAGTGACGAAGCATCGCAATTCCCCTGAACGCGTTTAAATGATTGAGTCGAGTGCCGCCGCAGCGCAGTGCGGCGGTTGGACGTAGCCGTTATCGGCTGTCGAACCAGATGCTGAAGCGGCCCCCATGCCGCTTGGCGGTGCATACGATAGCGCAAGCCGATCGGTTTGAGCGCGCGCGTCTATCGCGCGTGTCGCCTCGCGTTCAATAATGGTGGACCGTATAGCAAAAGCTACCTCCTGGGTGGCGCGCAGGATTGGCAAGCCACCGCTCAGGTCTCCAGCGACAGGATCCCGCGCCGCAGCGCGACGGTGACCGCATGGGTGCGATCGCGCACGCCGAGCTTGCCCAGGATGTTCTTCATATGTGCCTTGACGGTTTCTTCGGAGATGCGCAAGGCACTGCCGATCTGCTTGTTGGAGCAGCCGGTAGCGACCAGGTTCAGCACTTCGGTCTCGCGGGCGGACAGGGCGTCATCGAGCACATGGGCGGCGATATTTTCTGCCACCGAGGCCGGCACATGCCGGCGTTGGCCGCGACGCACGTCGCGGATGGTGTCGACCAGCTCACGGCGCAGCGCGCTCTTGAGCAGGTAACCGCAGGCGCCTGCCTGGAGGGCGCGTACCGCGCGCACGTCGCCGGTGTAGGTGGTCAGCACGATGACCTTGGCGGCGGAGTCGACCTGGCGGATGCGCTGGATGGCTTCGACCCCGTCCACGCGCGGCATCTGCAGATCCATCAGCACCACGTCCGGGCGCAGGCGCGTGTAGCAGGCCACCGCCTGTTCGCCGTCTTCCGCTTCGCCGACCACGCGCATGTCGTGCTCGGCGGCGAGCATGGCACTGAGCCCATCGCGCAGTAGCGGATGGTCGTCTACCACCAGCACGTCGGTTGGTCGGACCATGTCAGCCATTGGAACTCTCCGTGGATCGTGCGGTGTGAACTGGCCACCACCATCGCTTGGCGCGCAGGTAGGCGGCACGGGCGGGCAGGGTGATCTGGATTTCGGTGCCGCTGCCGGGACGCGACCACAGCTGCATCTTGGCGCCGATGCGCTGCGCGCGTTCCTGCATGCCGGTCAGGCCCCAATGCCCGGTGCGGGCGTGGCCGTGCAGCACATCCGGATCCAGGCCGCGGCCATCGTCGCGGATGCGCAGCGTGAAGTCACGAGAACCGTAACGCAGTTCCAGCGCGATGCCGGTGGCATCGGCGTGCCGGTCGGCATTGGCAAGCGCTTCGCGTCCGAGCTGGAACAGCTCGTCGGCCACCAGGTGACGCAAGCGCACGGGCCGGCCTTCGACGGAGACCTGCAGTGCGGCCGTTGGCGGCGGCATGGTGGCGTTACGCGCCCGCTGCAGGGCGGCGGCCAGGTCTTCGTGCAGGGACTGGCTGTCGCGCAAGCCGCTGACGCGATCGCGGCCTTCGGCCAGCGCGTTTTCGGCCAGATCCACCGCCTGTTCCAGCTCCAGCCGGCGCGGATCGTTCCAGGGGAGCGTGCGGCTGGCGGCATGCAGCCGCAGGATCAGCCCCTGGGTGCCCTGCAGCAAGGTGTCGTGCAATTCGCGGGCGATGCGTTCGCGTTCGCGGTAACGCTCTTCCAGACGCGCGCGCAGGCGTGCAGCCACCTGCCGGGTCCGCATGCGCCAGGCGACGCCGAGCGCCAGCAGCAACGCCAGCGCGCAGCAGGCCTTGAATTGCCAGGTTTGGATGAAGGCCGGCTCGATGACGAAGTCCAGGGTGTCGCCGCGTGCATTCCACAGGCCGTCGTTGTTGGCGGCCGCAATACGGAAGCGGTAACGCCCGGGCGCAAGGTTGGTATAGAAGGCCTCGTTGCGGTTGCCGGCGTCCTGCCAACGTGCATCCACCCCTTCCAGCCGGTAGCGGAACCGCACGCGCTCCGGGCGGGTAAGGCTGATCGCGTCGTAGCCGATGCGCAGACGGTCGGTCCATTTGGGCAGGTGCAGGCCGTCCTGACGCGGGTAAGGCCGGTCGTTGGCGACCACGTCGGTGATGAAGACCTTCGGCGCGGTGGGGTTGCGGTAGGTCTGCTCGGGATCGAGCCAGGCCAGGCCCTGGTTGGTGGTGAACCAGAGCAGGCCATCGGCCGCGGCGATCGCGGTAGGCACCGGGGTGGCCTGCTGGGCGACGCCGGGCAGGCCATCCATGATGTCGTACAGGCGCAGCGTGGGGCTGACCACGCCGGTGCGCAGGCTGCGCAGCAATGCCTGCCTGCCGATTTGCACGACGCCGCGATTGCCGTTCAACCAGAAGGTGTCGTGACGGTCGCGCACGATGCCGGTGATGCCCTGCAACACCGGATTGGCCTGATCGGCCAACTGCTGGAAGCGGCCATCGCTGCGGAGCACTGCCAGCCCGCTTTCGCCGGCCACCAGGGTGAGGGCCGCGCTGTGCCAAACGGCGGTGATCGGGCCGACCGACAAGCCGTTGTTGGCGGTGTAGTGCCGCACCTGCCCGCCACGCAGCACGCTGAGCTCACCGGTGACGCTGCCTACCCACAGCGCGCCGTCCGGCGCGGCGAGCAGGACCGAACAGGGTTGGTCCAGCAAGCTGGCAATCGCCTGCCAGCGATGACCATCCCAGCGCTGCGGGCCACTGGCATCGGGACACGCCCAGGGCGTGTCCTGGGCATCGACGGCAAACGCGCGGATCGATCCGGTGCGCACGTCCTGCGGCAGGGGCAAGGCGTGCGTGCGGCCTGCGTGCAGGCGCAGCAGGCGGTTGTCGCCGAGCAACCAGCCGTTGGCGCTGGCGGGCACCTGCAGCACGCTGGCGGGCGCGCCGCGTTGCAGGGCCTGGATGCCGGTGCGTCAAGGCCAGCTGACGCTCGTCGCGCAGGACCGCCAGCAACATCGGTGCGCCTGGCGTGGCGACGGTTGCGAAGATCGCCACCGCCGTGGGATGGCCGGGCAGCAATGCCGCCAGCGGCAGCAGGGCGCGATGCCGGAAGCGGTTGAGCCCCAGATTGGTGCCTGCCCAGAGATTGCCTTCGTGGTCTTCCAGCAGCGGGCCGGCAGTGGAGGAGGTCAGACCCTGCAGCGGGCCATAGCGTTCGAGCACCGGCGCAGGCGATGTGGGCTGGGCGACACGGAACACCCCGCCTGCGATGTAGTCGCTGCCCCACAGCGCGCCGTCGCGCATGAAACGGATGCGATGGGCGAACAAGCCGGGAAACTGCTGCCGGTTGCGTGCCACGGCAGGTAACACCGCGCCATGCGTATCGGTGAGCGCGAACACGCCGCGGTGCGGATCGGCGACCCAGATCGTGCCGTCGGGGTGCTCGGCCATGGTGGTGAAGTGCCCGACCTGCTGGCCGCTGGATTCGAAGCGTCGTGCACCCGGTGGCAGCGACAGGATGCGGCTGCCATCGCTCACCCACAGAATGCCGCGGCGATCGCGCAGCAGCCATTGCGCGCTGGATTCCGGGTAGCCCCAGTCGGCACCGGCGCGGTGCCAGCGCCGTCCATCGAACCAGCACAGCCCGCCATCGATGGCGGCCCACAGGCGGCCGCTGCCATCGCGCTCGATGCGGAACACCATCCCATCCGGCACATCCTTGCCGGGCACGAAATGGGTGAGATGGCCGTCTGCCAGGCGATCGATGCCGGCATTGAAATAGCCGATCCACGCGCCGTCGTCCGTGGTCAGCGACAGCGCGGTCATATTGTGCGATGCATAGGCTTCGCCCTCCGGCGCCGCCTGCCGGGTGAAGTGTTCGCCGTCGAACTTGAACAGCCCGAAGCCAGTCGCCAGCCACAGCGCGCCGCCATCGGCTTGCTGGATGTCCCAGATGTCGGCCGGCGCACCGCGCTCGATGCTCCAGGCGGTGTGGTGGAACTGCAGCAGCCCGTCGCGGGTTGCGGCAATGCCGGCTGCGCAGGCGGGACGACAGAGCATGAATAGCCACCACAGCGCCACGACCGCTGCCGGGCGCAAGCGCGACAAGGAACGCGAATGGATGACGGGCTCATGCGGCATCGCATCATTGTCGGGCGGGATCGGGGGAAGCACCACCACCTCTTTCGGGGGAGGCACGTGCGTACCGAGTTGGTTTAGCGACTGACGCAAGCCGCGCGCGTGATGCGGGAACTGTAGGGCAGCGCGCAACGCCTCGACATGCTGCAGCTCGACTGCACCGCATCGCCGTTGCGTTTGCTTCCCGGTCGCCTCGACGCGCCGTTTCGTGTTGATCGCGACATTGAACAGCGGCGCGCTGTCTGATCAGCGCGATGTCTGGCGATGCGTTGCGTTCTCCCGATTCCACTGGCACGGCATCGGGGCATGACGCAGCGCTCTATCGAACGCGTATCACATCCAAGCTGCTGCCCATGGCAAAGACGTGCAAGCACTCCCCCGAAAGAGGGAACGATTCGCCTCACCATCAGGGGTAGGGCAGCAAGGCTGTCCCCGGCACCATGCGGTCATTCCCCCCGGAGACGCCCCATGGCACCTCTGACTGCCGTTGCTTGCCCCGATACGCGTGCTGCAGGGCGCATGCACAGACAGGCACCGCGTGTGCGCGCTGTTGCGCGCGCGATGCAGTACATCGACACGCATCTGTACGAACCTGTCAGCGTGGCGCATCTTGCGCAAGCGGCCTGCATGAGCCGCTTCCATTTCGCACGCGTGTTCCGCGATGCGGTCGGCACCAGCCCAATGGAGTACCTGCGTCTTCGTCGGCTCGAACGTGCCCAGGCGATGTTACGCGAGGGCGGCCACACCATCAGCCAGATCGCGACCGATCTGTGCTTCTTCGATCAAAGCCACTTCGTTCGCAGCTTTCGCAACGCCACCGGTTGCACGCCGGCGCGTTTCGCCGCGCAGATGGCGATGGAGCCGTGCGGCGCTGCCCACATGCCCTCGTCGCAGCGGCGCGGCGGTGAATCGGTTTCACTTTCCATGGAGCAACCCGCATGACCACTGCAACTGCCGTACCCGGCACATCCTTGCTATCGCCCGGCGATCACGCCCTGATTCTGATCGACCATCAATCGCAGATGGCATTCGCCACGCACACCATCGACATTTCGGCGCTGCGCAACAACGTGTCTTTGATTGCCAAGGGCGCCAAAGGGTTCGAGGTGCCGGTGATCCTGACGACCGTCGCTGAAAAGTCGTTCTCCGGCCCGTTGTTCCCGGAGCTGCCGGACATCTTTCCCGGTGAGCCGGTATTCGACCGCACCAGCATGAACGCCTGGGAAGACCAGGGGGTGATCGATCGCATCAACGCAATCGGCAAGCGGCGTCTGGTGATCGCCGGTCTCTGGACCAGTGTATGCATCGTCGGCCCGACACTGTCGGCGATCGAACAAGGGTTCGAGGTGTACGTCATCACCGATGCTTGCGGCGACGTGAGCGATGAAGCGCACGAACGTGCAGTCACGCGCATGGTGCAGGCCGGCGCTGCGCCCATGACCAGTGTGCAGTACCTGCTGGAATTGCAGCGCGACTGGGCACGTGGCGACACCTACGCGCTGACCACCGGCATCGCACGCGCACATGCCGGCGGCTATGGCATCGGCATCCAGTACGCCAAGAGCATGTTCGGTGCGCAGGAAGGCGGGCATTGAACGCATCGGCACCACGTGGCACCGCCGGACTTTCGTCAGCGTTGCTGATGCTGCGCATCGCTGGCGGCGGCTTCCTGCTGCCGCATGGGTTGGGCAAGTTGCTGGGCTGGTTCGGTGGACCGGGCTTGACCGGATTTGCCGCTGAGTTGCAGCAGTTCGGCTTTCCATCCGCTGCACCGTTGCCGCTGCTGCTGGCCCTGGTGCAGACCCTCTCCGGGCTGGCCGTCTTGCTGGGGGTGTGGACGCGTGCCAGCGCCGCACTGGCAGTGCTGTTCATCGCAACCACCGTGCTGGTTGCCGTGCCCAAGGGCTGGTTCTGGATGCACGGTGGAATGGAATACCCGCTGATATGGATGTTGGTGTTGCTGGCACTCGCTGCGGCCGGTGCTGGCGACTGGTCGCTGGATCGCCTGCGTAGGCGTGTGCCATGAGCCACATGCCAGGCAAGCACGATGCCGGACGACGCTTGTGGATGCAGGGCGCCGCAGCCGGTCTTGCGTTGGGTGCATTGCCGGCTGCCTCGTCTGCATCAGGGAAGTCTCCAATGCTCGATCTCGTCGTTTGCAATGCGCGCATCACCACGCTCGATCCGCGCCAGCCCAGCGCCACCGCCATCGCCGTTGCCGATGGACGCATCGTGGCAGTCGGCGACGATGCGCAGATCATGGCCTTGGCGAAGGGCGTGCGCACCATCGATGCGCAGGGGCGACGTCTGCTGCCCGGCCTCAACGACAGCCACACCCATCTGATCCGTGGTGGTCTGAATTACAACCTGGAGCTGCGCTGGGATGGCGTGCGCTCGCTGGCCGATGCGATGGCGATGCTGAAGGCGCAGGTCGATCGCACGCCAGCGCCGCAGTGGGTGCGCGTGGTCGGCGGTTTCACTGCGTACCAATTCGCTGAGAAACGCCTGCCCACGCTCGAGGAGATCAACGCCATCGCGCCGGACACGCCGGTGTTTCTGTTGCATCTGTACGATCGTGCCTTGCTCAATCGCGCCGCGCTGCGCGCCTGCGGCTACGACAAGACCACCCCGGATCCGCCGGGCGGGCGCATCGAGCGCGACAAGCTGGGCAACCCCACCGGCTTGCTGCTGGCCAAGCCCAACGCGTTGATCCTCTACGCCAGCCTGGCCAAAGGCCCGCGCTTGCCGCTGGAATACCAGGCCAACTCCACTCGCCATTTCATGCGCGAGCTCAACCGGCTCGGGATCACCTCGGTGATCGATGCCGGCGGCGGTTTCCAGAACTATCCGGAGGATTACCAGGTCATCGAACAGCTGCACGCGGCCGATCAACTGAGCGTGCGCATCGCCTATAACCTGTTCACCCAGAACAAGGGCAAGGAGGTCGACGACTTCCGCGGCTGGACCGAATTACTGCCGGTACGCAAGGGCGATGACCTGCTGCGTCACAACGGCGCCGGCGAGATGCTGGTGTTTTCTGCTGCAGACTTCGAACAATTCAGCGAGCCGCGCCCAGAGCTGCTGGCGGAGCTGGAACCCGAGCTGGAGCAAGTGGTGCGGCTGCTGGTGGAAAAGCGCTGGCCATTCCGTATCCATGCAACATACGACCAAAGCATCGCGCGCATTCTCGATGTCTACGAAAAGGTCAACGCCGACCTCCCGTTCGATGGCCTGCATTGGTTCATCGACCATGCCGAAACGATTACCCCGCGCAATATCGATCGCATTCGCGCCTTGAACGGCGGCATCGCCGTGCAACATCGCATGGCCTACCAGGGCGAGGCATTCGTGCAGCGCTATGGCATGCAGGCCGCAAGGCAGACGCCGCCAGTGCGACGCATGCTCGCAGCGGGAATTCCGGTCGGCGCGGGCACAGATGCCACCCGCGTGGCCAGCTACAACCCGTGGGTGGCGCTGTCGTGGCTGGTCACCGGCCGCACGGTGGGCGGTCTGGCCCTGTATGGCGACGAGAATCTGCTCGATCGCGAACAGGCACTGCGGTTGTGGACTCAGGGCAGCGCCTGGTTTTCCGGTGACGAGACCAACAAGGGCACCTTGGCGGCGGGGCAGTTGGCCGACTTCATCGTGTTATCTGACGATTACTTCCGCATCGACGAAGCGGCCATCGCCGACATCACCAGCGTGCTGACCGTCCTGGGCGGGCGTGTCGTGCATGGCGAGGGCGACTTTGCCGCGCTCGCCCCCACGCTACCGCCTGCCATGCCGGACTGGTCGCCGGTGAATCGGTTCGGCGGCTACCAGGTCGGAGGCAGGGTGAGCGGGCTAGCCGCTGCGCCGCACGCGCATGCGCACGGCCACGCGTGTCGAGCCCACGGCACGCACGCGCATGCGGGGCTGCATGCTGTCCCAACCGATGATCTACGTAGCTTCTGGGGCGCCTTGGGATGCGCGTGCTTCGCGTTCTGATGGCGTTTTCCCCGGCACCTCTGCGTGCCTGTGCGTTGGGTGCGGCGCACCCCCGCGTCGTTTGTTTCATCCCATTGCCTGGAGTCTTGCCGCGATGACTGTTTCTGCCGCACCTGCCGAAGGTGGTGCCTGGGCGCCGCTGCGTGAGCCGGTTTTCCGCGCCTTGTGGCTGGCGATCCTGGGCAGCAACATCGGTACCTGGATCAACGATGTCGCCGCGTCCTGGGTGATGGCCGAACAGACCGGCTCGCCATTGATGGTGGCGGCGGTGCAGTCGGCCACCACCTTGCCGGTGGTGTTATTGGCACTGGTCGCCGGCACGCTGGCCGACATCGTCGACCGTCGTCGCTACCTGCTGTTGACCCAGGCCTGGATGCTGCTGGTGGCCGGTACGCTTGCGTTATTGGCACATCTGCAGTTGCTGACGCCCTGGGTCTTGGTGGCGCTCACCTTTGCAATGGGCGTGGGCGCAGCAATGGCGATGCCGGCGCAGGCGGCGATCGTGTCGGAACTGGTACCGCGCCCGATGCTGGCTTCGGCGGTGGCGCTCAATTCGATCGGCATGAACATCGCGCGATCGATCGGCCCGGCCGTGGGTGGGCTGATCGTGGCGCAATTCGGCCCGCCGTGGGCCTTTCTGCTCAACGGGCTGACCTTTGGCATGATGCTGTACGTGCTTTGGCGGTGGCGCCGCGATGTGCACGCCTCGGCGCTGCCGCCGGAGAGCTTTGGCGCAGGCCTGCGCGCAGGGTTGCGCTACGCCGCGCGCGCCGGCCGCCTGCAGGCGGTGCTGATCAAGGCCGCCGGCTTTTTTGTGTTCGCCAGCGCATTGACCGCGCTGCTGCCGTTGGTGGTCCGCCGCGACATGCAGCTGGGCGCCGGCAGCTACGGCGTCTTGCTGGGCTGCATCGGCTTCGGAGCGATCAGCGGCGCCTTGCTGTTGCCGCGCCTGCGTGCGCACTACGACCGCGATCTGTTGGTGTTCGTTGCCACCCTGGTGTGCGCCGCATCGCTGCTGGGGTTGGCGTTGTCGCGGCTGCTTGGCGTGTTGTGCGTGGTGATGGTGGTGAACGGCCTGGCCTGGATCACGGTGCTGTCGTCGTTGCAGATCGCCGCACAGACCGCCGTCCCTGCGTGGGTGCGTGCCCGTGCATTGTCGCTGTACATCGTGGTGTTTTCCGCAGGCATGGCCAGTGGCTCGCTGTTATGGGGTGCGTTGGCGCAACGCACGTCGATTGCCACAGCACTGCAGATCGCCGCTGCCGGTGCAGTGATCGCCGCGCTATTGGTCAAACGCGCGCGGATTGCCGGGACCGAACAGCTGGACCTCGCCCCCGGTGGGCATTGGCCTGCACCTGCGCAAGTCGATCGCGTCGAGCACGACCGCGGCCCGGTGCTGGTGACAGTGGAATACCGTATCGCTGCCGAGGCACGCGTCGCGTTCTTGCAGTTGATAACACAACTGGGCAATGCGCGCCGCCGCGATGGCGCCGTGGTCTGGGGCATCGCCGAAGACGCTGCAACGCCGGGTGTGCAACTGGAATACTTCATCCTTGCCTCATGGCTGGAGCATTTGCGGCAGCACGAACGCGTTACCGGCGACGACCGCCAATTACAGGAACAGATCCGCGCCCTGCATCACGGCGAGCGCGCGCCGGTGGTGCTCCACTTCGTCGGTGGCGGTGGTGCTGCGCTGCCGCCGCACGCGCACTCGGATATCTGATGCCCGTGGACTGGAAGTTCATCAGTGGTGTCGCGTTGGGTGTGGCAATCGGCTTCGGCTGCCGTATGGCCGGCATTCCATCGCCTGCTCCGACGGCTTTGGTCGGCGCGCTGCTGGTGCTGGCAATGACGTGCGGCTACGCACTGGCCGACCGCTTTCTGGCCAAGCGTGCCGCCAAGAATCTGGGGCATTGTGGCGGGCCCAACGGCCGCGTGGGCCGGCAGGGCGACGTATGAGCCTGGCAGTGCTCGGGGTACTGCTCGCATTGGCGATCGGCATCGGCTGCCGGTTGCTCGACTTGCCGCTGCCCGCTCCGCCACGTCTGACCGGTGCATTGCTCGTCGTGGCGATGAGCGGCGGATTCCTGCTGGCTGACTGGTTGCTGCGCTGAAGCAGCACGGTGTCGGGACCACGCCGCGTGTCCTGCAAGCGGCAAGCGCTAGATGCCCTCAGCCAGCCAAGATTTCGATCAAGCCTGCGAAGCGCAGCGAACAGCAACGACTCTCACCATCAGGCAGACATGGCCGGTGTGCGAATCGGCAACGCGCTTGGAAAAACCTAGCGGAGCGGCAACCCCGGCACCCCCGCTGACAGGATGCCGTGCGCATGCAGGGCGGCGTCCAGCTCCGCCGGGATGGTATCGCCGCTGCCCATGCGCAGGACCACGACCTGCAGACCGACGCCGACCAACTCCACTACGACGGCCTGCTGCTCGCCCAGCGTCTGCGGCCAGGCGCGCCGTTGCGCATCCCGGCGCGCCAGTTCCACCACCGCGGTGGGCACGTCCGACGCCAGCAGCAGCACGTCGGCCAGGTTCAGGGCGCGCAAGGCATTGAGCGTCAGCAGGCCCGGATCGCCCGGGCCGGCACCAACCCATTGCACGCTGCCGCGCGCCGGAACGCTGTCCACCGCCTCCAACGCGGCGGCAAAGGCCGCTTCGGCGGCGGCGGTATCGCCGGCCTGCAGCAATTGCGGCACCTGGCCGTCGATCACCTGATCGAACCAGCGACGCCGCCGGTTCATGTCCGGCAACTGCTGACGAATGCGCTCGCGATGCTGGGCGAACAAGGCCGCCAGCATACCGACCGACGCATGCAGTTCGCGCTCCAGTCGCTCGCGCAGTCGGCGCGCCAGCATCGGCGCCGCGCCCGCCGACGAAATCGCAACCACCAGCGGATCGCGGTCGACAATGGCCGGTACCTGGTAGGTGGAGAGTTCGGCATCGTCCACGACATTGACCAGGCGCTGGCGTGCGCCGGCCGCTGCGGCGACACGTTGATTCAGCTCCACATCGTCGGTGGCCGCGACGACCAGCCACACGGTGTCGATCCAGCCAGGATCGAACTCGCCTGTCATCTGTTCAAAGCGCCCGGCCTGCAGCAGCTGGGCAAGTTCGGGCGAAAGCGCGTGCGCATACAGCCGGATGTGCGCACGCGCCTTGAGCAGCGCCAGCACCTTGCGTGTGGCGACTTCGCCGCCACCGATGACCAGTACGGCGCGCCCCTGCAGGTTGGCGAACAACGGGAACAACGGCATCCGACACACTCCGAAAAGATGGCTCGCACCAGCGCCATGTTGCATGGCACCATCGGGCCACGTCCAGCGGCCTGGATTACGCGCTGCTGGATTTCGGGCCGCAGCAATGGCCATTTCCGGCAGGCAGTACGCAAGGGCAGGGGCGGCGTTACACCGACGGCGTATTCGCGCACGCCAACGGACGTGCGCGCTTCCATGTCACGCCATATCGCAAGGTGGCCGAGGCCACTTCGGCACGGTTTCCGATGCGGCTGTTGACCGGCCGTCTGCGCGACCAGTGGCATGGCATGTCGCGCACCGGGCGGGTGGCGGCGGCATTCGCGCATAGTCCCGAGCCGACGCTGCGCATGCATCCAGGCGATGCGCAACGGCGTGGTCTTGTGGCCGGTGAACTGGTGCAGATCGCAAGCAAACGCGGCGCGCTGGTATTGCCGCTGGAACTGTCGGACGAACTCCGCTCGGGCACGGTGTTTGCCCCCATGCACTGGAGCGGGCAGAGCCTGTCCAGCGGCGGCATCAACGAAGTCAGCACGCCGGCAGTGGATGCGCGTTCGCAACAGCCCGAGCTCAAACACACGGCCGTGCGGGTGGAAAAGAGCACGTTCGGCTGGCATCTGCTGGCGGCGCGGCGCGGGGATACAATCGCCTTGCAGCAGACGTTGCAGCCACTGTTGCGCGACTGCGGCTATGCTTCGCTGCGCCTGCATGCCGAGCCATTGGGCGGCAGCAGGCAGCATGCATCCGGGGATTGGGTCGTGCTGCATGCCGCCTGCGAACGCGCGCCCGATGCCACGTGGATGGATCGCCTGGTCGCCGCCTTGCATCTGCCGGCCGGCACGGATGTGCTGGAGTATCGCGACCTGCGCCGCGGGCTGATGCGCCGCGTTGGCTGGCGCATGCACGACGGGCATCACCATATCGACGGCGTGCTGCTCACTGCCGCGCAACCCAGCGACGCCAAAAATCGATCGTTGCTGGCCACCGCATTGGCTGGCAAGCCGTGGCATGGTGCGCGGCTGTCGGTGTTCGCGCATACCCACAGCGCAGCTGGCGATCCGATCGTGTGCACCTGCATGCATGTCTCGGCCGCCGCGATTCACGCCGCCATCGACGAGGGCGCCGACCTTGCGCAACTCAAGCAACGCCTGGGCTGCGGTACCGTGTGCGGCTCGTGCGTGCGCATCCCGAAGATTCCCTGCCTAGCCTCTGGGCCAGCCGCATCCGTGCGTGGACGGCATGCATTGGCAATGGTTCCGGCCTGGTGTCAACGTCGGCCAGTGGTACAAGCCTGCACACAACCGCAAGGTCTTTCGCAGGGTGTATCGACGTGGCGCGTTGAAGGCGTGTCAGTGCGCGCCCAGATCCGCGCGCAGTCTGTGTGCGTGCATTGCCTGTTTCGACCTGTGGCTGCGCCGCTCTGAGCGTGCCCGTAGCGCATTGGCCGAGCGATCTTGCGGTATCGACAGCACGCGCCTTGCGAGGCGCGGTGCACGCCATCACCGAGGCGATGGCCTCACGCGGCGATCTGGTGGGCCGAACGCCGACGGCTGATTCCTCGCCGTACGTGGCAATCAGGCGACGCGAGATCGGAGCACGCCCGCAGCAGCGGCGGGCAGTTGATCCAGGCACAGCAGCTGATCCTGCGACGCCTGCGCAAGCTGTCTGGCGGCTGCGGCATCGCAGCAGCGCCCTTTGATAGCGCGATCCACCCAATAAGGAGGCCCGATCGTCCGGCGATGCGAAGGTGTGCAAGATTTGCGCAGCGAGCGCAGCCATTTTTTCCTGCATCCATCCGCGATGCACCGCGGGACTTGCCTTTCCGGGTTGGCACGAATGTTGCGGTTAGCCCACTACCCAGGCGTAACCGAAGCATCGAGAGGAGGCACAGTGGAAGACGGACAAAACACGACCCGTAGCCGGCGCGGCTTTGCCGCATTGGATCCGGAGAAGCGCCGCCTGTTGGCGAGTAGCGGTGGCAAAGCCGCGCATGCCAGCGGCAATGCGCACGAATTTACTAGCGACGAAGCGCGCGAAGCTGGTCGTAAGGGTGGCCAGGCCGTAAGCCGCGATCGCGATCACATGTCGCGGATCGGCAGCAAGGGCGGGCGTTCCAAGCAGGCCAAGCCGCAGGAAGAATCCGCTTAATCCAGCCATCGGCGTGCCATGGCGCGCCTGTTCGGGAGCGGATCTTGCGAGAGGCTGGGTATAGGCGCTACGCCCATGCGGCCTAGCGCCTGTGCTGTTTTTGGTTTGAAGCAAACCGATTTGTGCGCGCGATAATGCGCAATCGATTGCAAATTTTTGTACGCAATCATCGCGTGTGATGTTCTGTGCACCTTGAAAGATCCACGAGCGCCTGCGGTGCAATGCGTCGTGCACAAGCGAGAAATTTTTGCAGCCCTGCATGATGTCCGACATCGATTGCACGGAGAAATTTCACTCCAGCCCTGCTGCAGCTCCTAACCTCGGCAGGATTTGCACCCCCCCGGATTGCGGGCTCACCGCACCGCCGCCGCGTGAAGTGTCCCCGCGATCGGTAGCCGAACGCATCGACCTCAGGTGGTCAGCGTGGTCGGCGGCCCTGCGTTGCATGCAGGTCCTGAGGGATCGCCAGGCAGGTCCTCAGTTCTGTTTTGACCGCATACAAACAGTCTGTGGATGGCGGGGTCGCAGCGCCGTCGCGCCATGTCTATGGCACGTAGACGGCGCACGCAGCGTTCACCTGGAACAGTCACATCTTTCATCCGCGCCGCTGCAGGCTGGACATATCGCAAACAAACAGGAGAACCCCATGGCCGAACCCCAAGAAAACCTGATGGACTGGCTGCGCGATGCGCATGCAATGGAGCAGCAGGCCGAGCAGATGCTCAAGGCCCAGGCCGCACGCATCGAGCACTACCCCCAGCTCAAAGCCCGCATCGAGCAGCATCTGGAAGAGACGCTGGGGCAACAGCGCTTGGTCGAGTCGTGCATCGAGCGCCTGGGCGGTTCACCGTCGATCATCAAGGACGCCATGGGCAAGATGGCCGCCTTCGGGCAGGCGATGGGCGGCATGACCACCTCCGACGAAATCGTCAAGGGTGCGATGGCCAGCTACGTGTTCGAGAACCTGGAGATCGCCACCTACACCGCGTTGCTGGGTGCCGCCAAAACGGTAGGCGATACCGAAACGCAGCGCGTGTGCGAGCAGATCCTGCCCCAGGAGCAGGCCATGGCCGATTGGCTACTGGCGCATCTGCCGGAGTTGACTGAAGAGTTCCTGGTACGCGACGCCACCCCAGGGGTTACCGCAAAGAAGTAAACGTCGGCTACGTCAGCTTGCATCGGCCCCGCAGTGCGGGGCCTTTTTGCTTCTGCGTGCAGAGCGCTTACCCTTGGCGCTTTCCTCGCACCGGTGTCTGCAATGACGACCAACCCAACGTATCCGATCGGCACGCCCGGGCAACCGTGGGGCGAGCCGGAACGCGCCATGTGGCGCGCACGCCAGCTGCAGCAGCGCAGTTATGCGGACGATGTCGTGCAGCAGATCGCCACCCTGGCCGAGCAATACCAGCGCGTGCAGTACGGCACCATTGCCCATGCGCAAGGGGAGTATCCCTTGCTGGCACTACGAAGCGAGCAGTGGGACGACAGCCTGCCATGCGTGTTGGTTACTGGAGGCGTGCACGGCTACGAAACCAGCGGCGTGCAAGGTGCGCTGCAATTCCTGCAGCAACGTGCTGCCGACTACGCAGGCAGCTGCAATGTACTGGTGGCGCCGTGCATCAACCCATGGGGTTATGAGCGCATCCAGCGCTGGAATGCCGATGCAGTGGATCCGAATCGCGCGTTTCGCAACAACAGCCCGGCCGAAGAGTTGGCTGCGCTGATGCGGGTGGTGGCTGCGACCCCCGGGCGAATGCTGGTGCATATCGACCTGCACGAAACCACCGATAGCGACGAGAGCGAGTTTCGCCCAGCGTTGGCGGCGCGCGACGGTGCGGTGTTTGTGCCGGGAAGCATCCCGGACGGGTTTTATCTGGTGGGCGACAGTGAAGATCCGCAGTCCGCCTTCCAGCAGGCGGTGATCGCGGCGGTGGCCGAGGTGACGCATATCGCGCCCGCCGATGCGGATGGGCGGCTCATCGGGGCACCGGTGGTGGGGCATGGGGTCATCAATTATCCGGTGCGGCGACTGGGCCTGTGCGCCGGTGTCACCGATGCGCGGTATCGCACGACCACCGAGGTCTATCCGGATAGCCCGCGCGCCACACCCGACCAATGCAACGCTGCGCAGGTCGCGGCAATTTGCGCGGCAATCGACTACGCATTGGCGCAGCACTGAGGGCAGGGCACTCAGTGCAGCTGACAAAACGACTGTGCAGCCGCCAGGCGGGCGCTGCCGGTGCTCGGAGCCGGCATGTCCCACGCGTACACGCCGGTTTCTCCGCGCCGTCCACGCCTACCTGACGACTGTTCGCTGCGTTGTGTTAGCCGCTCTCAGGCACGTACGCGGCAGGGTTGGCCGGCAAATCCCTGTACGCCGCGCGCAGCGATTGCTCGCGTGCGGATTCGGGCCAGGGTTCTGCGGCTACGTCGCATGTGTGCGACGCGTCTGCACGGCCGTGCATCGTCGCAGCATGGACCGGCGCGTTGCCTGCATGGCCAGCAGAGGACGGGCCGCACGCATGCGGCCTTGCGCGTACAGCGCGTAAACTACGCTTTCATAAATTGCACGAGCGCAGATCCATGCAACACGCTGCATTCAATGGCGCACGCAGGCGCGTGTTGGCTGGCGTGGTCGGGTTGACGCTCAGTGGTGGCGCGTTTGCACAACAGACCAACCCGAGGAACACCATGGCGCAGGACAGCAGCTGGCACGCCGGAACCTGGCTCAACCGGCCGAAGACATTCGCTATCAACGGCGACACGTTGGATGTGGTGACCGACCAGGCGACCGACTTCTGGCGCAAGACGCACTACGGGTTCACCCGCGACAGCGGGCACTTTCTGGGCATCAAGGCCGGCGCAGGCTTCACCGCGCAGCTGCGTGTGCGCGCGCAGTACGAAGCCTTGTACGACCAGGCCGGCATCATGGTGCGCGTGGACGAGCGGCACTGGGTCAAGGCCGGGATCGAACTCAGCGACGGGCGTGCCATGCTCAGCAGCGTGTTGACCAACCCGGTATCGGATTGGGCCACTGGTCCTTACGAAGCCGACCCCAAGGATTTCTGGATCCGTGCCACGGTTGCCGACGGTGTGCTACGCCTGCAGGTCTCTGCGGACGGCCGTCACTGGCCGTTGGTGCGGCTATGTCCATTCCCGATAGCAAACGCCTATCTGGTCGGGCCGATGTGCTGCACGCCCGAGCGCGCCGGACTGAAGGTGCGGTTCTCCGATTGGGCACTGAGTGCGCCGTCAGGCAAGGACCTGCACGATCTCAGTTGAGCGGGCCTCGCTGCATTGCAGGCAACAGGTTGGACGTGCATCGCATTGCCAGGCATCGTGTATGCAACCGCACAGCGGCGCGGTGCGATTGCCTGTCCGGCAGGCTCCGCGCGCCGCCGCGGCGTTACGGCAGGCGCTGCACCGCCGCGGTGTGTTTGACGTAATCGGCCACCAGATGCGCTTCCATGGGTCTGGCCAGCAGATACCCCTGCGCTTCATCGCATCCCCAACTCCGCAGCAAGGCAATCTCATCGGCGTGCTCGATGCCCTCGGCCACTGTGCGATAACCCAATGCATTGGCCAGGCGCACCACCGCCTCGGCGCGCATCTGCATGCCGGTTTTGGTGGCGATGCCAGTCACCAGCGACCGGTCCAGCTTGAGCACATTGACCGGCAACTCGGTGAGATAGCCGAAATTGCTATAACCGGTGCCGAAGTCGTCGATGGCCACGCTCACGCCTGCATCGCGCAACGCGCGCAGCCGCGGCACCGCTTCGACATTGCTGCGCAGCCAGCGCCCTTCGGTGATCTCCAGCTCGATGCATGTGGTGGGAATCGCCAGATCCTTGCAGCGGTTGATCACATCCGCTGCCAGATTGATGTTGCCGAAATCGCGCGACGACAGGTTGATGGAGATAGAAAAATCCAGGCCCTGGGCACGCCACTTCGCCAGCTGTACCAAGGCGCTTTCGATCACCCAATTGGTGACCGTGCACATCAGTGCGGTTTTTTCGAAGAGCGGGATGAACTCGTCGGGACCAATCGGGCCGAGGCTGGCATGATGCCAGCGCAGCAACGCCTCGAAGCCGGTCACCGATAGGTCTTCAAGATCGATGCGAGGCTGGAACACCAGCCGGAAATCGCCAGCGTCCAGTGCCTGTTCGGCATCCAGTGCCAAGCGGTAGGAGCGCTGGATCGCATCGTCGTGCGAAGCGCTATACCAGCACACGATGGCATGGTTATTGATGGCATCGCCCAGCGCCACCAAGCCCTTGCGCATCACGTCGTTGGTGTCCGGCTGCTGCGGGGCAAAGCGCACCACACCGGCATGAAAGGTCAGCGACATCGGTACGCCGGCGGCATCCACCGGCTTGAGCAGCATGTCGCGCAGATCCAGCAGCAGGTCTTCCATCTCGTCCGGCGCGGAGTTGAGCAGGAAGAACGCAAAGCGCATCGAGGCCACGTGGTACACCGTCGCCTTGCCGCGCAAGGCGCGCGTCAACACATAGCTGGCGTGGCGAACCAATTCTTCCAACGGCTGCATGCCCAGCGCCTGGCGCGCCTCGTTGGCGGCCTGGGTATCGTAGACCTCAATAAATGCAGCAATGGTGGGCACGCTATGGCTGCCGAAGGCGAGGGCGTCCAGATCCGATTGCAGCTGACGCGTATTGAGCAAGCCGCTATGCGGTTCGCGCCTGCCTGCACCGAACTGCAATTCCAGTTGTGCGGCAGCCACATTGGCGAACATCAGCAGTTGCTGGTGCTCCTGGCTCGCCAGCCGGCGCTCGCGTGTGTCGATCACGCACAGGGTGCCGGAAATGCCTGTCTGCGGGGCACCCACCGGCACACAGGCGATAAAGCGCGCGGGCAAGCCGGGGAAGGCGGCATCGCCCAGTTTGATTTGCGCAAGCGTTGCATGCTCGATCAACTCGGTCACGCCATTGGGCGCTGCCGGAACCTGCTGGCACAACTCCATCGCCTGCTCGACATGACTGCTGCTGATACCACGCGCTGCCAGCACGCGTAGGCGCCCGCCCTCGGTGATGGTCAGCGCAGCAGCCGGCGAAACCAGGGCATGGCAAAGCAATCGTGCGATTTGCTCGAGTGGCTCCATGCCACCCAGGTCGATCGGCACGCCTGACCAGTCGAAGTGGCGATCCTGCGGTTTGTCGTCCGGGGCTAGCGTCATGGCGTCAGGTTCCGTGTCGAAGATCACACTGCACCGCTACTAGAAACAAACCGGGGTCATCGATAGGTGATGAGGTCTGCACGATTCGTACATTCCCTATCAGCGTTGGGGTAGTTCCACGCGGTAAACAAGCTGGCAGCCCCGACAATAACTGCTGCCGCTGCGCCTGAGTTATACAAATACCGCACTCCCCAATCGGTGTCGACCGGTGCAGTGGTCTTACTCATAAAAGCGAACTCATAAATTGGCGGGAGCGTCTGCAAGCGCATGTATCGAACTTTTGCGACGCAGCAAGTTTCACTGAAAACGATTGTTACAAGGCACTACTGCGCCGAGTTTTAACGACGCATCAGCCTGGTTTTAATAATCCAGCCTCATCCAGTCGGTGCCTTTGAAAAAGTCGGTAAGTTCCTGTTTTGTTAGTGAAGCAGTTGGTTCGTGCATCGTGAGCTTTTACTGATGAGGTCGCGAAAGTGCAATTAACGAGCACGAGCAAATCAGTTCACAGAATCGGTGAGTGTGGTGGATGAGTTCAAGCTTAGTGATATTCGACACAGTTTTAGGTCGATTGATTCGCCTATTAATATAGCGTCGCAGTAATTCAGTATTGGTATTAACCGAACTCTTCCTTATTTAGGGGCTTCTGGTTCTTAGCCTTACTGTTGAACTGGCCTGGATTCTTTAAACCGGATCTACCGTCATTCCAATCCCGTCTTTGGAGGTGCGTGCATGGGTGCGCGCTGGTCTCTGCTCGGCAATCAGGGGGAATTCAAATGAATCGTGCATTTGCGCTGGTCTGGAACGCAGCCATTGGTAATTGGGTGGTGACGCATGAGTTGGTGCGTCGGCGTCGCAAGCCTGGCTCTACCCGTCGTCATTTGCCGGCCCTGGTGGTCCTTGCGTTGGGGGCCGCCGCACCAATGCTGGCCTGGGGCGCATGCACGCCGGCCATCCCCGCGGCGGGCGCTACAGTCACCTGCTCGGGTACGCTGGTCACCAGTAACAGCTTTTCCAGTAGCGCCAATAACCTGACCGTGAATGTCGCCTCCGGCAGCCAGATGACCGCAGGCTTGTTGGGCGGCACCGCCATCGCTCTGAGCGGTACCAATTCCACACTCAACAACGCCGGCACCATCGACCCTTCCGTGCTTGGGCTGCTCTCGGTACTGAGCAGCGGCATGACCATGGGCAATGCCAGCTCCACTGCAGTCACCGTCAACAACTTTGCCAGCGGCACGCTCTACGGCACTGGCGGCCTGCTCGGCGCCAATCTGCTCAATCTCGACGGCATGGCGCTGGGGCTGACGTCGGCCAGCAACGGGACGGTGCAGATCAACAACGCCGGCGTGATCGATAGTCGCCCGTTGCTAGGGCTGTCGATTTTGGGGCCTGACACGCCGGTGATCGCAGTGACCGGTGGAGGCACCGTCAACGCGGTCAATACCGGCACCATCAACGGACGGGCGGGCTTTCAAAGTTCGGCCACCGGCAATACGTTCGTCAACTCGGGCACCATCAACGGCAGTGTTTCGATGGGGGCGGGCAGCACCAACAGCTTCACTGCAGTCACCGGTGGCAGCGTCAACAGCGGCGGGGGGCTTGCACTGGAATTGCTTGGCCCCGGCGGTCTGCTGAGTTTCGCACAAACCGGTGTGGTGGATGGAGGCCTGGGCGGAAACAACACGCTGATCCTGCAAAATTCTGCAGTCGGAACCGGCAGCGGTAGCGCCGGCACCGGGACGTTGAGCACTGCGCAATACATCAATTTCGGCAATTTGCGCGTCAATAGCGGCACCTGGTCGGTGGGCGGCGCGAGCAACTTCGCCAACAGCGCGCTCAATGGCGGCGTGCTGCAGTTCGCCAATGCTGCGCAGTTGGGCAGCACCATCACCGCCAACGGCGGCACGCTCGAAGCCACGGCTGCAGGCCTGACCCTTGCACCGACCAATGGCATTGCGCTTGGCGCGGGCGGCCTGACCGTACAGGGCACCAATAACCTGACCGTCGGCAGCCCAATCACCGGCACCGGCGCATTGACCAAGACCGGCACCGGCGGACTGGCGCTGACCGGTACCAGCACGTTCAGCGGTGGCGTCAACCTCGTCAATGGCGCGTTGACGGTGGGTGCCAACAGCGCCTTGGGCACCGGCACGGTCACCGCATCCGGCGGCAGCGTATTGGCAGGTGCCGCGGTGAACCTGGCCAATGCGTTTTCGCTGAGCAACACGGTTGGTATTGGAGGCGCAAACGCGCTGCGACTCGGAGGGGCGGTCAGTGGCACCGGGACGCTCAACAAGGTTGGCGCCGGCACGCTGACCTTGGGTGGCAGCAATACATACAGCGGTGGCACCACCTTGGGTGCCGGCAGCGTGCTGCTGGAGACATCCGGTGCGCTCGGCACTGGCACGGTCACGGCGGCAGGCGGTTTGCTGGATAACACTGCGCCGCTGACCCTGACCAACAACGTTGCGCTCACCAATACGCTGGGCCTGGGTGCCAGCGGCAACGCATTGACCTTGAGCGGCACGCTGGCCGGCGTTGGCGGTGTCAATAAAATCGGCACCGGGACGCTTTCGCTCAGCGGCACCAATACCTACAGCGGCGGCACCACGCTCGCAGCGGGCACGCTGCAGCTGGGTACCGCGTCCGCGCTCGGCACGGGCGCATTGAATGTCACCGGCGCATCCAGCCTGAGTACCACTGCGCCATTGACCGTGACCAATGGCATCAGCCTCGCTGCGCCGTTGAACTGGACCGGCACACAAGCGCTGACGCTCAGCGGTGCCATCAACGGTGCAGGCAGTTTGATCAAGAGCGGCACCGGCGATCTCACGCTGACCAACGCCAACACCTACACCGGCGGCACCACGCTCAGCACCGGGCGGCTGGTGGTCGGTTCGAATGCGGCCCTGGGCACGGGCACGCTCGTCGCCAGCGGTGGTGAGCTCGATGCCACGGCCGCGTCCACGCTGGGCAACGCGATTGCGCTGACTGGAACCTTGGGCGTCGGCAGTAGCGGCAACGGGTTGAGTCTCACCGGCACCATCAGTGGCGCCGGCGCATTGGACAAACTTGGCGGCGGGACGCTGACGCTGGCTGGCCTGAATACCTACACCGGCGGCACCAGCCTCAACGCGGGCACCTTGCAGGTGACCAGCGGCACCGCACTGGGCACCGGTGCGTTGAATGTCACAGGTTCTGCGACCTTGCAAAACACCGCCGCTGCCGCGCTGAGCAACGCAGTGACGCTGGGCACCGGTGCGCTGACCGTCAATGGTGCGCAAGCGTTGACCTTGGGCGGCGCCATCAGCGGTGCCGGTAGCCTGGTCAAGGCCGGCGGCGATCTCACGCTTAGCGGCAACAACACGTATACCGGTGGCACCGCGCTCAACACCGGCAAGCTCACGGTGGGCAGCAATACCGCGCTGGGTAGCGGGACCCTGACCGCAGCGGCTGGCACGACATTGGACAGCGCGGCAGTGAGCACGCTTGCCAATGCAATTGCACTGGCAGGGCAGCTCACTGTGGGTGGCAGCAACGCGCTCACGCTGACCGGAGGCATCAGTGGCGCCGGCAGCCTGGACAAACTCGGCCCTGCCAGCCTGACCCTCAGCGGCAACAACACCTATCTCGGCGGCACTCGTCTGACGGCAGGCAGCCTGATTCTGGGCAGCGATGGCGCACTCGGGGCGGGCGGCCTGAACGTGAGTGGCGGCCTGCTCGATAGCACCACTGCACGGGTGGTGGCCAACAACGTGGTGCTGGATGCGGATCTGCAACTGGGCGGCAGCCAGGACCTGACCCTCACCGGTGGCATCAGCGGCATCGGTGGCCTGATCAAAGACGGCGCTGCAGCGCTGACGCTGACCGGCGCGAACACCTTCGCTGGCGGCGTGGATCTCAACGCGGGTCGCTTGTCGATCGGCAGCGGCGCGGTACTGGGCAGCGGTGTGTTGACCGCGGCCGGCGGCACGCAACTGCAGGCCACCGCGGCAACCACGCTTGGCAACGACGTGGTGCTGAATGGTGCGTTGTCGTTGACCGGCAACAACACCCTGGGCTTGACCGGCACCGTGAGCGGCACCGGCAGCCTGGTCAAGCAAGGCACCGGAGCGCTCACGCTCAACGGAAACAACAGTTACGCCGGCGGCACCGTGTTGAACGACGGCGCCCTGGCCGTGGGCAGCAATACCGCGCTCGGTAGCGGGGCACTCACTGCCGCCAACGGCACGGCGCTCACCGCAGCGGCTGCGGTGACCTTGCAGAACGCGCTCACCACCAACGGTGCGCTGACGATCGATGGACAAAACCTCACGCTCGACGGCGCGATCGATGGCGCCGGCAGCGTGATCAAGTCAGGCGCGCAAACGCTGACCCTCAACGGCAACAACACCTGGAGCGGTGGGCTGCAATTGCAGAGCGGGTCGTTACTGGTTGGCAGCAATACGGCGTTGGGCGCGGGCACCTTGACCGCCGCAGGCGGTACCACACTGGAGGCAAGCACCGCCGTGGCGCTGGGCAATGCAGTCGCCTTGAATGGCACGTTGACCCTGCCTGGCACGCAGGATATTGCGCTCAACGGCGTGCTCAGTGGCATCGGTGGTATCGATAAGCAGGGCAACGCCACCTTGACGTTGAGCAACGCCAATACCTTCACCGGCGGCGTTGCGCTGGACGCAGGCAGGCTGGTGCTTGGGAACAATGCGGCGCTTGGCGCGGGTGACGTGCTGGTCAACGGCCCTGCCGAACTGGATGCCGTTGCCGCGTTGACGGTAGGCAACAACGTCGTGTTGAACGATCAACTGACGCTGGTCGGCAGCAACGATCTGGCCTTGAACGGCAGCCTCAGCGGCACCGGCAGCCTGATCAAGAACGGCGCCACCACACTGTCGCTCACTGCCAACAACAGCTACAGCGGCGGCACCAGCCTGACCGCAGGCACCATCGCGGTGGGAGCCGACAATGCGCTCGGTAGCGGCGGCCTGTCGGTGCTCGGCAATTCGGTATTGCGCAATGCCGTCGCCGTGGCGCTGGGCAACGACATCGCGCTGGGCGCCGCGCTCACCGTGGATAACGCCGCAGACATGCTGGCCAGCGGTGCCATCAGCGGAAGCGGAAGCCTGATCAAGACCGGCCTCGGCACGCTGACCTTGAGCGGCAACAACGGCTACACCGGCCCGTTGGCGATCCAGGCGGGTACCGTGGTGGCCAGCACTGCGGCTGCATTGGGCAACGCCAGCACTGTCGATGTCGCGGCAGGCGCGCTGTTGAATCTGGCCAACGGCGGCCTGATCAACGCGCTCAGCGGTGCGGGCGGTGTCGATACCGATGCCGGCGCCACGCTCCAGCTGGGTGGCGGCGATTTCGCCGGCAGCCTGGGCGGTGGCGGCAACCTGGACAAGGCGGGGACCGGCACCGTGCGTTTGCTCGGTACCAGTGCGATCGGTGGCAGCACGCAGGTCAGTGCGGGCACGCTCGATGTGGTCGGCAGTCTCGGCACCAGCGCATTGAACGTCGCATCGGGCGGCACGCTGACCGGCACCGGCGCCGCCGGTAATGTGGGTGCGGCCGTGACCATCAGCGATGGTGGCAGGCTTGCATTGACCAGCGGCTCGTCGTTGAGTGTGGGCGCGTTGACGCTGGCACCCGGCGCGTTTGTCGACGTGGCATTGGCCGCGCCGAGCGCAACCCGCTTGCTGGCCGTCAATGGCGATCTCACCCTGGACGGTACGCTCAACATCACCGATCTCGGCGGCTTCGGCACCGGCGTGTATCGCTTGATCGACTACACCGGTGCGCTCACCAACAACGGCATGCTGATCGGCCTGTTTCCGGGCAGCGTGGACATCAGCCAGCTCGCCCTGCAGACCGCCATCGGTCAGCAACTCAATCTTGTGGTGACCGCGCCGGGTAGCATCGTGCAGTTCTGGGATGGTGTGCAGACCACGGCCAATGGCACTGTCGATGGCGGCGCCGGCACATGGGGTGCGGCCACCAACTGGACCGGCCAGGACGGTAGCGCCAACAGCGCGTGGCAAGGCGACTTCGCAGTGTTTTCCGGTACGGCGGGCACGGTGGGCGTGCAGGGCACGCAGAACATCGGCGGCTTGCAGTTCGTGACCGATGGATATCAGCTGACCGATGCCGGCGCGGGTGCACTGGCGGTGACCGACCCGTTGACCGCCATCCGCGTCGACCCGGGTGCCACGGCGAGCATCGATGTGGCCATCACCGGCACCGGCGGCGTGCAGAAGCTCGACACCGGCACGCTGGTGCTGAGTGGTCCCAACACCTACACCGGTGGCACCGCGCTCGGCGGTGGCAACCTGGTGTTGGGCAATGCACAAGCGCTGGGCACCGGCACGCTGACCGCCGCAGCGGGTACCACGCTCGATACCAACCAAGCGTTGGCGATCGGCAACGCGGTGGTGCTCGATGGTGCATTGACCGTGCCCGGCAGCAACAACCTGGCACTGACCGGCGCCATCAGCGGTGCCGGCAGTTTGATCAAGAACGGCACCTCCACGCTCACGCTGGGTGGCAGCAACAGCTATCTCGGCGGCAGCGTGTTGAATGCCGGCACGCTGGCGGTGGGCAGCAACGCCGCGCTCGGCACCGGCAGCCTGTCGGTGCTGGGCGATGCGACGTTGAGCAATGCCATCGCCCTGGCCCTGGGCAACAACGTCAACCTGGGCGCCAACCTGACCATCGCCAGTGCGGATGATCTGGCGTTGACCGGCGTGCTCAGTGGCGCGGGCGCGCTAACCAAGACAGGTCTGGGTACCTTGACCTTGTCTGGCAGCAACCTGTTCAGTGGCCCGGTGTCGGTACAGGGCGGCGTGCTTGCCACCACCGCCACCGGCACGTTGGGGACGACCGCCAGCGTGGATGTTGCGGCCGGGGCAGGGCTCTCGCTCGGCAGCAATACCGCGTTGAGCAGCGTGACCGGCCTGGGCAATGTCGCGATCCAGGGTGGCAGCACCTTGCAACTGGGCGTTGGCAATGTCAGCAGCACCTTGGCAGGTGGGCTGAACGATGCCGGCAATCTTGAAAAAATCGGCACCGGCACCGTGCAACTCACCGGCAGCAGCGCGATCGGCGGCACCACGCAGGTCACGGCGGGCACGCTGGATGTGGATGGCACGCTGGGCAGTGCCGGTGGCGTCACCGTGGGCACCGGCGGCACGTTGAGCGGCAGCGGCGTGGTCAACGCCGCGGTCACGGTGAATGACGGTGGCCGCCTGGTGGTGACCAGCGGTGCGCTGCTGACCACCGGCAGCCTGAGCATCGCGTCCAATGCCACGCTGGATGCGTTCCTGGGAATTCCCAGCCAGACCGGGGTACTTGCGGTCAACGGCGACCTCACGCTGGATGGCACGCTCAACATCACCGACATCGGCGGCTTCGGCACCGGCGTGTATCGCCTGATCGATTACACTGGCACCTTGACCAACAATGGCATGGGTTTCGGCACACTGCCGGGCACGGTCGACCCCACCCAGCTCACGCTGCAGACCTCGCTGGCGCAGCAGGTCAATGTGGTGTTGTCGGCTTCTGGCAGCAACGTGCAGTTCTGGGATGGCGCGCAGACCGTCGCCAACGGCAGTGCCGATGGCGGCACCGGCGTGTGGACCGCCGGCGCCACCAATTGGACGTCGGTCGATGGGCTGACCAACAGCGATTGGCAGAACAGCTTTGCGGTCTTCGCAGGCGCCGCGGGCAACGTGGGCGTGCAGGGCACCCAGGGCATCACCGGCATGCAATTCATCACCGATGGCTATGTGCTGAGCGATGCAGGCGGTGGCGCATTGAGCGCCAATGCAGCGACCACCATCATCCGTGTCGACCCCGGCGTGACCGGCACCATCGATGTCGCGATCGGCGGCACCGGCACCCTGCAGAAGCTCGACACCGGCACGCTGGTCCTGTCTGGTGCCAACACCTACACCGGCGGCACCGCGCTCGGCGGCGGCAGCCTGGTGTTGGGCAATGCGCAAGCGCTGGGCGCCGGCACGCTGACTGCCGCAGCGGGCACCACGCTCGATACCAACCAAGCATTGGCGCTCGGCAACGCGGTGGTGCTCGATGGCGCGCTAACACTGCCGGGCAGCAACGATCTGGCATTGACCGGTGCGATCAGCGGTGCAGGCAGCTTGATCAAGAACGGCACGTCCACGCTCACGCTCAGCGGCAACAACAGCTATGCCGGCGGCACGGTGCTCAGCGATGGCAGCCTGGCGGTGGCCAGCAACAGCGCCCTGGGGAGCGGCATCTTGTCGGTCACCGGCGATTCGGTGCTGGGCAACGCGGTTGCCGCGGCATTGGGCAACGCGGTCACGCTGGGCGCGGCGCTTACCGTCGACAACCCGGCCGACCTCACGCTTGCCGGCAACATCAGCGGTAGCGGGACCCTGATCAAGACCAACACCGGCGTGCTGACGCTCGACGGCAGCAATACTTACAGTGGTGGCACCACGATCGCTGCCGGCACGCTGGTGGGAGATAGCGCAAGCCTGCAAGGCGCCATCGTCGATAACGCAACCTTGGCGTTCAACCAGGTGGCCGATGGCGTGTTTACCGGTTCGATCACCGGCACTGGCACTATGATCAAGCAGGGTGCCGGCGCACTGCTGCTCAACGGCGCCAATGGCTACACCGGTGGCACCACCATTGCGGCCGGCACCCTGGTTGGCGACACCGCCAGCTTGCAGGGCGATATCACCAACAATGCAGCGTTGGTGTTCAACCAGGCCGCCGGCGGCGTGTATGCCGGCGCGGTCAGCGGTAGTGGCTCGCTGGAAAAGACCGGCAGCGGCGTGCTGCAATTGCTTGGCGCCAATACGTATACCGGCGGCACCGTCATCAGCGCCGGCAGCCTGGTCGGCAACACCACTAGCTTGCAGGGCGATGTGGTCGACAACGCGACGTTGATTTTCGATCAGGCCAGCGACGGCGCGTTCGCCGGCGTGGTCAGCGGTACCGGTAGCGTGATCAAGCAAGGTGCCGGCGCGTTGACCTTGGTGGCGCCCAACACCTATAGCGGCGGCACCACCATCGCCAGTGGCAGCCTGATCGGCACGACCGACAGCCTGCAGGGCAACATTGTCGACAACGCAGTGCTGGTGTTCGACCAGGCAACCGATGGGACCTACGCCGGCAACGTCACTGGCAGCGGCGTGCTGGTCAAGAACGGAACCGGTGCGCTCACCCTGGATGGCGTCAACGGTTACCTGGGCGGTACGACCGTCAACGCGGGCACATTGATCGGCGATACCAGCAGCCTGCAAGGCAATATCGCCAACAACAGCGCATTGGTGTTCCAACAGGCGGGCAATGGCACCTATGCGGGAACGCTGTCTGGCGCGGGCAGCTTGCTCAAGGACGGCGCGGGCACGCTGCTGATCACCGCAAACAGCGGTGGTTTTACTGGTCCGACCACCATCGCGGCAGGCACCTTGAGCGTAGGCAACCCCGCCAACCCGGGCGCCGCGCTGGGTGGGCCGGTCACGGTGGGCCCGGGCGGCACGCTCACCGGCAGCGGCAGTGTCGGTAGCCTGGTGTCGTCGGGCACGGTCGCCATCGGTGGTGCCGGTGGCACCATCAGCGTCGGTGGCAACGCCACGTTTGCACCAGGCTCCACGTTGCAGGTGACCCCCGGCGACGGCGGTGTGGTGACGCCGGTGACGGTCGGTGGCGCAGCCACCGTGGCCACCGGCACCACCCTGGCGTTGGTGCGTGCGACCGACCTGCCGCTGTTTACGGAGATTCCGGTGATCAGCGCCAGCGGCGGTCTTACCGGGCAGTTCACCAACGTCGTCTCCGACTACGCGTTTATCGATCCGAATGTGAGCACCACCGCCACGGCGCTGTCGGTGACGTTCGGGCGCAATACGGTGGGCATGGTGGACGCGGTCACCACGCCGAACCAACAGTCCGCTGCGGCGGCTGTGGACGGCTTGCCGAACACCAGCCCGATCTATCAGGCCGTCGTGCGTTTGCCCGACGACCCGGAAGCGGTGCGCACTGCGTTTGCCTCGCTATCGGGCGAAAGCCATGCCAGCACCGCAACCGCGTTGCTGGACAGCCGCTTCCTCAACAGCGGCATCGGTAACCATCTGCGTGGCGACAGCCAGGACACGCTGGTCGGCGACACCACGGTGTGGATCACCGGGCGCAGCCTGCCCAACCGCGTCGATGGCGATGCCAATGCGGTGTCGGTACGCCGCGAGGACAACGGCGTGATGGCCGGTGCGGAACGTCGCTTCGGCGAACGCAGCGTGGTGGGCATTGCGGTCGGCAACCAGGATATCGAGAGCTGGTCGCGCGAATGGGGCGACCGTGCCGATGTGGATGGCACGCATGCCGGCGTGTATGGCCGGGCCGACTGGTCTGCGTTCTCGCTGCAAGGTGCGGTGGATTACGCCAGCTATAGCGTCGACAGCACGCGCCGGGTGATGTTGCCCGGCGTGCTCCAAGAGCGCCTGGATGGCAGCTACGACGCCACCGCGGTGACGGTGTCGGTGGAAGCGGCCTGGAATCTGCGTACCGAGGGCGCGGTGTACAGCCCGTTCATCGCGGCCGATTACACCCGCCTGAAGACCGATGGTTTCACCGAGCGCGGCGGCATCTCCGCCCTGTCGGTGGACAGCGCCAGCGACACCTTCAGTACCGCCACGCTGGGTATGCGTGGTCATTGGGACCTCGGCCAGAAAGCGGCGTTGTATGCGTCGGCAGGTTGGCGGCATGCCTTCGGCGACCGTTCCGTGCAGCGCTCGGCCGGCTTCGTCGGCACCGGGTCGGAGTTCTCGGTGCAAAGCGTCACCCTGGCCAAGAACGCGGCCATCGGCGAGCTGGGCGTGAGCCTGATCACCTCGCCACGCAGCCGGCTGGCACTGTCGCTGCAAGGACTCAACGGCGACGGGCAGACGGCGTACGGTGGTCAGGTGACCTGGGGAGTAAGCTTCTGAGCCTTGTCTTGCGGCGTGCTTGACACTGGAATGAGAAAAACGCCCCGGATACCGGGGCGTTTTTTTTGCCTACATTCCTGTGCCTGTTGCGCGCATCGCAAGATGCGCACCTGAGCATTCGTATGCGTGCGGCGATCAGGTTTAATGCATGACATCGAGAGTGGAAAAAGCGCTGCATAGGTGCCGCTTCAGGCGCATCCGGGAGCACGCATACCGTCGCAACGGCAGCATGCCAGCCGATGGCACGTGCATGGGCATGCACCACAGCACGCTCGCGCACCGGTCACATCGCGCGCATCACAGCCCGATGCGTTCGGCCAGGCGCACCAGTTCGGCCAACGAGCCAGCCTGCATCTTGCGCATGGCTTGGCCACGCCGCACCTTCACGGTGATCTCGCTCAGATGCAGGCGCGCGGCAATCTGCTTGTTCAACAGACCTTGCACCACCAATCGCGTGACATCCTGCTCGCCGCCACTCAGCGACTCCCAACGTGCACGCAACTGCGCGGCGACCGCCTCGCTCTGGCGGCGCGCACGGTCGCGGCGGATGCCGTCCTGAATCGCATCCAGCAGGGCCTGATCGCGGAACGGTTTGGTCAGGAATTCGATTGCGCCGTTCTTCATCGCCTCCACGCTCATCGCGATATCGCCATGGCCGGTAATGAAGATGGTGGGCAGGGCAAAGCCGGAGTCGACCATGCGCCGATGGAACTCCATCCCGCTCTGGCCCGGCATACGGATGTCGAGCACCAGGCAGGCGGGTGCCTCGTGCAACCGATGCGCGAGGAATTGATCGGTGGTGCCGAACGCGTAAACCTGCAGGCCGACCGAGGCGAACAGATCCTCCAGTGCGGCGCGCATCGAGGCATCGTCGTCGATGAGATACACCACCGGAGCCAGCTCGCTCATTGCCTGCGCTCCGTCGCGACCAGGGGCAGACGCAAGCCGAAGCGCGCGCCGCGTACACCGGCCGGCTCGGCCCAGATCTGCCCGCCGTTGGCTTCCATGATGGTGCGGCTGATGCTCAAGCCAATGCCCATGCCATCGTCCTTGGTGCTCCAGAATGCCTCGAACACATGCGCCAGTGCGTCGTCGGACAACCCCGGGCCGGTATCGTCGATGCACAGGCATGCCCATGCACCATCGATGTGCGAGCGTACGTGGATGCTGCGCGCCTCGTCCGGCCAGGTGGCCAGTGCCTCCACTGCGTTGAGCAACAGATTGCCGATGACCTGCTGGATCTGTACGCCATCGGCCAGCACCGCGGGCAGGGCAGGGTCCAGCTCCAGCGACAGCGCGATGCCATGACGTTCGGTTTCGCCGCGGGTGAGGGCAATCATGTCGAGCACGGTGCGGTTCAGATCCAGCGGCTGGCGTTGGCTCGCTTCGCCACGCGCCAGCGCACGCATGCGCGCGATGATGGCGCTGGCGCGGCCGGCGTCGGCGAGCATGCGCTCCAGTGCGGCATCGGCCTTGGCCAGGTTGGGTGGTTGCTGCGCCAACCAGCGCTGGCAGGCATTGCCACTGGTCACGATGGCGGCCAGCGGTTGATTGACTTCGTGCGCGATCGACGCGGCCAGCCCGCTCATGCTGCCGCTGCGGGTGAGCCGCAACAGCCGGGCCTGTGCGGCATGTGCGCTGGCCTTGGCCGCTTCCATCTGCACCGCCAGATACGTGGTGACCGCCACCACCACCGCGCTGATGCAGGAGTTGATCACGCCCACGCGGTAGCTGCCGGCCGGGGTGAGATGGAAGCTGAGCACGATCAGCGCCAGGCAGATGGCCGCCAACAGCACCACACCCGTGCGCGTCAGCAGGCGCACCGACAGCAGCACCACCAGCGTATAGAACAAGGCTGCCGCCACCGCGTAGTCGGTGAAGGTATCGGCCACAAAAATCGCTGCCATGCCCGCCACCAGCCCGACCATGCCAAGCAGGTCGGTACGCGTGGGTGGCGAGCGGAATAGAGAAGTCATGCGCATGGCGGCGATTGTCTCAGCTGTCGGCGCCGCCGTTACATAACCGGCGCTGGATGCAGCGCGTGATTCATGGAACCGCGGGCTTTTGCGTCTGGGCCGCTGGCGACCACCACGGCCCGCCACCGAGGGCCTGATACAGCGCCACGGTGTCGGTGTAACGCGCGGCTTGTGCCTGGACCGTGGCGGCCTGCGTGCCTTGGTAGGCCTGCTGCGCCTGCAGCAGATCTGCCATGCCCACCGCACCGACCGCCTGTTGACGTTGCACCAGCGCCAGCGTGCGCTCCGCCAGCGCCTGCGCATCGGCACAGGCGCGCAGGTTCTGCGCGTCGCTCTGCAGCGCGGTGAGCGCATTGGAAACCTCGCCAAATGCGTTCAATACCACGCTGCGGTACTGCGCCATGGCCTGCGCGTAGCCAGCTTCGGCCGCCCGTTGCTGATGCGCAAGCGCGCCGCCATGGAACAGCGGTTGCAGCAGGCTGCCGGCCACCGACCATTGCGTATTGCCGGCCGCGAACATGCGTCCGACACTGGATGCAGAGCCGCCGCCGGCCGCACTTAAGGTAATCGATGGCAAGCGCGCAGCCGCCGCCACGCCGATCAATGCGCTGGCAGCATGCGCCTGCGCTTCGGCGGCGCGGATGTCCGGGCGGCGATCGACCAGCCGCGAGGGCAGCGATAACGGCAATTGCGCCGGTAGCTGCAGCGTGTCCAGCGTAAATGCCGCACCCGCAGCGTCGCCAGGCAATTGCCCGCCCAGAATCGCGAGCAGGGTCCGTTGTTGTTCCAGTTGCTTTTCCAGCGCCGGCACCGCGGCCTGCGCCTGTGCCAGCGCAGTGCGTTGGGCCAGCACCTGCGCTGTAACGAGCGCGCCAAGCGCCTGCTGGCGTTCGGTGAGCGTGCAGAGCTGCTCGGCGATGGCGACCTGCGCGCGCGCAGCAGCCAGTTGCGCGCGCACGGCCGCCTCGCCAATGGCCGCATTCACCACGTTGGCGGTGAGGCTCAGGTACGCCGCATCGCGCTGATCGCGCTGCGCCTGTGCCTGCGCACCGGCCGCTTCCACTTGCCGCCGCGTGCCGCCAAACAGGTCCAGCGTATAGCTGACGCTGAGTTGGGCGGTGCGTAGCGCATACGGTGTGTCGATGCCGGCATCCGGCGCCGGCACCACCGAGTCGCGTTGCCGGCTGGCATCCACATGCAGATCCGCTTGCGGTAGCCAGACACCGCGTTGTGCGGCCAGCGTCTGTTGTGCCTGGCGGAGCGCCGCGTCGGCGGCCTGCAGATCCGGATTGGCACGCAATGCACGCTCCACCACAGCATTCAGTTGCGGCGATCCGAATGCGCGCCACCAGGCGGCCGGCGGTTCCTGCCCGGGCTCGAACTCTTGCGCACCACCATGTGCCACGTCGGCGGCTGCGGTCGTTGCCGGTAACGCGTTGGCGGTGTAGCGATCGGCAGCAGGCGCAGCGGGGCGCTGAAAGTCCGGTCCCACTGCGCAGGCGGCGAGCGATACCGCCACGGCACCGGCGAGCAATGCGTTGCGAACGTCTGTCATGGTGTCGTCTCCTGGCGGCCCTGGCGCGTTGCGACGAAGGCTTCCATCAGGTAGTACAGCGATGGCAACAACACCAGGGTGAGTATCGTGGCGGTGACCAAGCCGCCAACCACCACCGTGGCCAAGGGGCGCTGCACATCGCTGCCCAGGCCAGTGGCGAGCATCGCCGGTGCCAGGCCGAGCGCTGCCACCGTCGCGGTCATCAGGACTGGACGCATGCGGCTCAGCGCGCCGGCCACCACCGCCTCGCGCAAGGACATGCCCACGTCTTGGCGCAGCCGGTTGATCTGCGCGAGCATCAGCACCGCGTTCAGGACCGCGACCCCGAACAGGGCGATGAAACCTACCGCGCTGGAGACATTGAGCGTCATCCCGCGCAGGTGCAGTGCAGCCAATCCGCCGATCATGGCCAGCGGCACGGCGGCAAGCACCAATGTCGGCTGGCGCAGGTTGCCGAACGCGCCGAACAGCAACACGAACATGATGCACAAGGTGGTCGGCAGCACCACCAGCAAGCGCGCCTGGGCGCGTTGCAGGTTCTCGAACTGGCCGCCCCACACCAGTTGCATGTGCTGCGGGTCCAGGTGCACGTGCCGCGCGAGCGTGGCCTGCGCATCGCTCAGGAAACTGGACAGATCGCGGCCGCGCACGTTGAGCCGCACGATGATGTTGCGCCGGCCCATCTCGCGCACGATCACGCTCTGGCCGCTGGTGGTCGTGATGCTGGCCACCGCCGAGAGCGGTATCTCGGCACCGGCGGCGGTACGCAAACGCAACGCACCAATGGCCTGCGGATCGTTGCGATACCGTTGCGGAAAGCGCACGGTAAGGTCGTAACTCTTCTCGCCGATATACATCTGCCCGATCGGGCTGCCGCCGATGCCGGTGGAAATCAGATCCGACACATCGGCCGCATTGATGCCATAGCGCGCTGCCGCCTCGCGGTCGAAACGCACCTGCAGGTTGGGCAGGGGCGGTTCGACATCCACGGCGATGTCCGCAGCTCCGGGCACCTTGTGCAAGGCTGAGGCCACCTGATCGGCAACGCCGCGAACCTGCTGCAGATCGTCGCCGAACACCTTCACGGTCAGATCGCTGTGCGCGCCGGAGAGCTTGTCCTGCACGCCGTCGATCATCGGTTGCATCATGCTCACCGTGTAACCGGGCATCCGTGCATAACGTGCGCCGAGCGCAGCGATCAATGCCTGCTTGTCCATGCCGGCCGGCCATTCCCTGTAGGGACACAGGCCCACGCTCGCTTCGATATGCGAAGGCGTCCAGTAGTCGGTGCCGTCGTCGTTGCGCCCGGTCTGGGTGACCACGTAAGACACCTCGGGAAATTCCAGCGTGGCCTTGCGCAGGGCATTGGCCATGGTGGCGGCCTTGTCCAGGGTGATGCCCGGCGGCATCTGCACCTGCAGCCACAGCGATCCTTCATCGATGTAGGGCAAGAAGTCGCGGCCGATGCTGCCCCCCAACACCGCCAGCACGCACAGCGCCAGCGCAGCGCAAGCCAGCAGCCAACCGCGTCGGCCCACGCTGCGTTCCAGCACTGCGCGATAGCGCTGCCCCAGTGTTGCCAGTACGCGGTTGTGCAGCATCTTGCGCGGCGTGCGGAACGCCAGCCACGCCAGGCCAGGAATCAGTGTCAGCGCCACCAGCAGCGCACCGATCAAGGCCACGCCCACCGCGTAGGCCATTGGCGAAAACAGCTTGTATTCGATGCGCTCGAATGCCAGCAGCGGCAGGTACGCACACCCGATCACTGCCATGCCGAAGAAGATCGGCCGCGCCACCTGCAGGGTGGCGTCGATGGCATCGCGTGCCGTCAATGCACGCTGGCTGTTTTCTTCGCGCAGGCGCAAGACGTTTTCCACCAGCACCACCGCGCCATCGACCAGGATGCCGAAGTCGATCGCGCCCAACGACAGCAGATTGGCGGGAATCTTGAGGTGGTGCATGAAGATGAAGGCGATCAACAACGACAGCGGGATGGTCAACGACACGATCGCCGCCGCGCGCGGGCTACCCAGGAAGATCAACAGCACCACGCACACCAGCAACATGCCTTCGGTCAGCGTGGCGCTCACCGTGTGCAGCGTGGCGTCGATCAACGCGGTGCGATCCAGATACGGCACCACCTTGACGTCCTTGGGCAACGCGCTGCTGTTGAGCTCCTCCACGGCGCTGTGGATGCCTTGCAAGGCCACCGAGGGGTTACTGTCCTTGAGCAGCAACGCGATGCCTTCGATCGTGTCCGGGTTGCTGTCCTTGCCCAGGATGCCGCGTCGCTCGACATTGTCGTAGCGCACCTCGCCCAGGTCCTTGACCAGGACCGGCACGCCATTGCTGCTGCTCACCACCACGTTGCCGATGTCCTGCAACGAATGCAGCAGGCCGATGCCGCGGATCACGTAGCTTTGTTCGCCACGGTCCATCACGCTGCCGCCGCCATCGGCGTTGTTGCTGGTGATGGCGCTCTTGACCTGCTGCAGCGACACCCCGTACCGGGTCAAGCGGTCCGGCTCCAGCGCCAGCGAAAACTGCGTGGTGAGGCCGCCGAAGTTGGTCACATCGGCCACGCCTGGCACCTTCTGCAGGCGCGGAATCACCGTCCAGAATTGCAGGTCGGACAGCTCGCGCAGGCTGCGTGTTTTCGATTCCAGCGTGTAGCGATAAATCTCGCCGGTGGGTGAGGTATACGGGTCGAGCCCGGGAATCGCGCCATAGGGCAGGGTGACCGCCTGTATGCGTTCCAGCACGCGCTGCCGCGCGAAGTAACCTTCGGTCCCATCGTCGAAGACCAGCGTGATCAACGAAAGAGCGAACAGGCTGCGCGAGCGCAACACATGCAGGCCGGGCGTGCCCATCAACGCACGTTCCAGCGGCACGGTGATCTGCTGTTCCACTTCTTCCGCGCCCAGGCCCGGGACCTGCGTGACCACCTGCGAGGTGACATCGGCGATGTCCGGGTAAGCCTCCACCGGCAGCTGCGTCCAGCTCCATGTGCCGTATAACGCAATGAGTACGAAGACCAGCCAGACGATGCCGCGACGCTGGAAGCAGGTGGTGATGATCGACTCAATCATTGAGCAAGGCTCCGTCCTTGATCACCACACGCTCGCCGGCCTTCAAGCCGGACAGAATCTCGGTATACCCATCCATTGCGCGGCCGGTGGCCACGATGCGCGAGCGATAAACGAACGGCGCGGTTTCGATGAACACCCGCGTGTACAGTCCCATCTGCAAGAGCGCGCTGTCGGGCACCAGCAGGGCCTGTTGGGGACGCGATTGGAACTGGGCGCGCGCAAACATGCCCGGCTTGAGCAGGCCATCGCGGTTCTCTAAGGCCACCCTGACTTTCAATGTGCGGGTGGCGGGGTCGAGCAAATCATCCAGGTGTTGCACGTGGCCGGCGAAGCGTTGGCCTGGATAGGCATCCAGGCTGGCAGTCACCGGCTGCCCCTCGAAGACCTGGCCAATCTCGCGTTCCGGCACGCTGGCGGTGAGCCACACCTGCGAGAGATCGGCCACCGTCATCAGTGACGCTGCTGTGTCGTTCCAGAAGCCGCCCAGCGCAGCGCTCAGGTCCACCACGCGGCCGGCAATGGGCGCACGCACGACATAGCGCCGATGCGACCTGGCCTGCGCAGCCACGCCCAGCTGGGCCAGGCGATCGCTGGCGGCCCGTGCATCGTTCTGCGCGCTGTCGAAGGCCTGCTGCGCGGCCTGCAGATCGCGTGCAGCGGAAATGCTATCCGCTGCCAGCGCCTTCTGTCGGGCAAGTTCCAGACGTGCCTGTTCCAGCGTGGCACGCGCCTTGCCGGCATCGCTGTAGGCACTGGCAAGTTCGGCAGAATCCAGCACGCACAGCACATCGCCAACACGCACGGTGTCGCCCAGAGTCTTGGGCAGTGCGACCACGCGCCCGGCCAACGGTGGCACGACCCGCACCAGCCGCTCGGGCAAGACCTCGATCACGGCCGGCATCTGCAGCAGCGGGGCGAGGGGTCGGCTGCGCACCGCCTGCACGCGCAGGCTGGCACGCAAGGGCGAGTGCGCCGGCACCATCACCTGCATGTTGGTGTGGATCAGCAGCGGCGAGGGAGCAGCCGGCGGCGGTGTGGCTCCGCAGCCAGCGAGCAAGCTGCACACACAGGCAGCTGCCAGCGTAGAACGCAGGAAGGGGGACGGCATGCGATGACTCGAACGGGGAGGGGGAAGGCGTTGCACCCGCGGTCGGCGATGCGCGAACGCAGGCCGCGGTTGCATCGGCGAGGGATCTACGCTCGCTGCCGGCAGCGGCGTCCATCGGCATCGCCTGGCACCCATGGCGAATCGCCACAGGTGTGAGGTTGCGCGCCAGCCATCGGGGCTGACGCAGTTGCAACGCGTGCTGCAGCCGCGTCGATGGCGTGCATGGTGCCAGCCGTTCGTGCGCGAAACCAGGGGTTTTCGCGTGTTTTCGCCAGTCCATGGACATCGCATCGATATACCTTCGTATCGTCTGCGCGTGGTCGGCACGCAGCACGCCGTGTCAGCCAAGCGCTTGGCAGTCCGGCGTTCGCATGCGGCCGTCAACGAAAAGGCCCCGGACATGCCGGGGCCTTTCTTTTATCTGTCACCCAGCCGTGTGCGTGACATCGTCACTTGCGTCACTTGCGTCACCTGCAGCACCGCCGCATCGGCTGCGCTCAGAACTGCCAGCGCAGACCGACGTTGGCATTGATGCTCTTGGTGTCCGAACGACCGCGCTCGGCACCGACGTTGCCGTAGATGGAGAACGCATCGTTGAGCTGGTAACGCAGGCCGGCCGAGGCGCGCAGCGACTGCTTGGACACCGGCTCGCCAGCGACATTGAAACGCGCTTCCGGCAAGCCGGTGAACCACGCCGAGAAGCCGGAATTCGGGTTGCCCAGCAGCGAGCGATACGCCACCAGACCATCGAAGCCCCATTTGCCGCGTGCCAGATGGCCACGCACACCCACCTCGCCATAGCCTGCGCGCAGGGTGTCGCTGTTCGCGCTCAGGCCCAGACCCGTGACCGAGGCTTCGCTGAAGGCATCCTGGGTCTGGTTCACCACACCGGCGGCCACGAACGGCGACAACCCGGCCTGCGGCATCAGGCCGATTTCCGCGCGTGCCGACCAGTTGGTGTCGTGGCGACGGTCCTGCAAGCGCTCGCCGATGCTGCCGGCCTGCACGTTGCGCTCGGTTTCGACGTTGCTCATGCCGTACGAACCGGTCGCCGACAGATACGCCCGGCCGATCGGCTGATACAGGTAGGCGGTCATCGCATACCGGTCCGAGCGCAGTCGGCTCGAAGACGCCGCGATGTGCGCACGGTCCTGACCGGAGGTCACGGCCGCACCGACGACGGTGCCGGCGTTGCCCATCGGCAGATCCACGCCGAAGGTGGTGGCCTGCTGGGTGTAATCGGCCGAATCGAAACCGCTACGGCCCAGATCGCCGTCCAGGTAGCTGCCCTGCATCCAGGTGGTCAGCGTGGTGGTATCGGCCAGGTAGGGCAGACGGTCGGCAGCCACACGTGCGTCGTTGAGCGCGGACTGGAAGCCCAGCGTACGCTCGATGCCGTGCACCTGGCCGGTCAGGGTCGGCAGCGATGCGGCAACCTGCGCATCGGATGCTGCAATCAGCGAACCGGTGGCGCTGATCAGGCCGCCCAGGTTGTCGGTGTCGCCCGAGGCGACCCGCGTATCCAGCACCTTGACCAGCGCGTCGGCCTGGTTCGCACCATTGACCACCGACTGCGGCGCACCGGCCGCCTGTGCGCTGGCCGCGGAGGCATTGCGGGTCAGGGTCGCGGTGACGGTGGTCGGGTCGTAAGACAGTGCCGCGGTCCAGAAGAAATTGTTGGCGTACTGCACGCGATCGAACGTGCCTTGCAGGACGCCCGCCTTGACGATCTTTTCGGTGCTGCCGACGGTGTAGCCGGCCGCCTCCGGCAGCAACAGCAGATTGCCCTTCAAGCTGGCCTGGCCGGTGACGGCGAGGCCCTTGCCCAGTTCGATGGCCGTGGTGCCGGTCGAGTTGACCAGGCTGTAGTTGCCGTTGATGACACCGCCGCGCGATTCGAAGGTGGCCGAGTTGAGCACTGTCACGTCCGAACGCAGGCTGCCCGACAGTGCCAGCACACCATCGCTGACGCTGGTGCCGCCGGTATAGGTGTTGGTGCCGCTCAGGGCGAGCCTGCCGGCGCCGTTCTTGGTCAGGCCGCCCGCGCCGGAGATGTCGTTGCTGAAGGTGCTGTCGTAACCGGAGGTCACGTTGGCCGCCCAGTTGCTTGCGAACTGGCCCGGGCCCTTGATCGCCTTGGCCGCATTGACCAGCCCCCAGCCGTACAGCGCGTCCACGCCCGGGTCGCCCAGGTCGGTGGCGGTGGTCAGCAGGGTTTGCTGCAGGTTGGAGGCGCTCATCCACGGATACACGCTCAGCACCTGCGCGGCGACGCCGCTGACTGCGGCGGTGGAGAACGAGGTGCCGGCAATCTGGCCCTGCAGTTCGGTGCCGGCCAGGGCCGGGGCGGTGTAGCTGCCCGGTGCGACCAGGCACCACTGCGCAGCGGCGCCGCAATGATTGGAGTAGCTGGTCAGGCCGGCGGCATTGCCGGCGCTATCGATATTGATCGCACCCACGGCCAGCCAGTTGTTGCGCACGCTGGCTTCCTGCACCGGCGTTGCGGCCGGGTAGGAGGCTTCTGTCGCCCCTTCGTTGCCAGTGGAGGCTACGATCAGCGCATCGGCCTGCACCAACGGGGTCAGTGCGTACTTCCAGGCCAGCGCAGCGTTGGCACTGGCGGCGGCATCGGGGTAGGAGGCACCAATGGACAGGTTGGCGATCCGCACGCCGGCCGCGGCCAGGTCCACCGCCGCGCGACGGGTCTGCTGGGTGCCGCAGGAATTTTCGGCGCAGATGCGCGCGTAGAACAGGTCCGCATCCGGCGCGACGCCACCGGCAAAGCCGTCCTGCGCGGAGCCCAGCACGAGCGCAGACACCACCGTGCCATGACCACGCAGGGCATTGGCCGACGATTCGGGCGTGCCCGGGCTGGCGGTGTAATCGTTGAAGCTGTCGACCTTGCCGCTGATCGGCGCGTAGCTCGGCACCAGGTTGTCGTCCAGCACCGCCAGCTTCACGCCCTGGCCCCGCGCACCGGCCTGCTGCGCCAGATCCGCATTGGTCGGCACCAGCAGATTGCTGCCCACGCCCTGATAGCGGGGCGGGGCCGGCGTCGGGGCGGGCGCGGTCTTGGGCAGCGGATCCGCTGCCGGCGGCGGTGTCGTCGGTGTCGTCGGTGTCGGTGCGATCACGGTGGTCTGCGGCGCGTCGCTACGGACGTTGCCGCCACCGCCGCCGCCGCCGCAGGCGGTCAGGACGAGGCAGGAGGCGATGGTGGTTGCAAGTAGCGAGCGATTCATTAGGTTGTCGATTCCAGTTATTGAGTGCGCCGCTACTGCTGGTGATTCAAATTTGGCGCAGAAGGTCCCCGCGCCGGCGATCGCCAGCGAAGGCATTAATTTCACGCGTTATTCATTTCTCGACCGCCGCGCCTTTCGTTCGTACGGAATGCGCTCGCGGAGCATCGGATAGTGCGTTCGGCATAACCGAGTGCTTGCGATTTGTTTAACGGCGCTGTCCACGTTCTCTGAAATGTGAATGGACAGTTGCTATTCAGAGAAAATCCGCACAAATAGGCTTTACTGATTTAATCCATAGCCCAAACGAATTAGGAGCGCATTATCAGGTCAGGTCGCAAATTGTTGTAGGAGCGTACTCAACAATAAAGCATCACAAATCTCGGAGGGCGGCTATCCTAAATGCGACTGCGGTCTTCGTGAATCAGGGAATGGCATTGGGGTTGTCAGTGAAATCACTATACGGATAGCGAATTCAAGCGCAAGTTAGCGGATCTAACGGGCTCTAGCGCTGCGCCTTCGTGACAGGGTTGCCGGTCGCAGAATTATACTAATTTGCTCATTTCCTCTTTTCGTTTCATTGAATATATTTCCGGAAATATACCAAGCGAGGTCTGGTGCAAACGCCCATTGTGCGTAATCCGGCACGTCAGGCGGGTCAAATTAACCAGTTCGCCATTTGCTTAAAGATCGGGCAGGAATTTGAAATAAACCGAGCAGCTTCAGGTCGTTGATCCTTCAACCGGAGATGCAGCTGAATGGCACGTGTTTTTTTCCTGCGTGGTGGATTTAAATTCCGACACGCGCAGGTCCATTCCCCGACCGCAGACTGGATCAAACACCCGCGATGACGCTTACCGTCATGGGCTGGGAGCGCATCGCCTGCCGCTGCGCGGCTGCGTCCGGCGCGTCCGAGTGTTGCCGCGCCCCATCGCGGTTCTACATCACGCAAGGCCGATCGCCGCTGCGCTACCTGTGCCGGCGCCAGGTTTGGCGACGCTCGCTGCAGCGTGGGTTGCGATCGTGTAAACGGTTCAAAGTGTGCTGCTGCCACCCGGGCCGATCGTCGTTATGCTCGATGCGGATGAGCACCACATCGCCCGAGGATCTGCTGACGATGGAAGGCACGCTGCATGGCATTGCCTATGCCGTAGTGGCCCGTCAGCTCGAGCACCAGCGCGTGGTCCTGGACACCTTGGAGGTAGGCGGGCAGTCGGTGCCGTTGACGGGATCTCCCACCTTCGGTTCGCTGCAGGCCGCCGTGGACATCGGCAGCAAACTGGCCGAGCAATACATCGGCCAATTGCTGAAGAAGCAAACGCGCCCGCGCTCGACCCCGCCCGGCAACGCACAGGGTTAGCGCGCAGACGCCAGCAGACGGCGACTGCGTTGGCGACCGGTTCGACCAGCGCTGCGGTGAGAAACGCATCGGCGGTCATCCACCTCGTGCAATCGCCTTCACCCGGCCCTATTCTCGGCCTCGGCATCAGTGGCAACGCGTCGCTGGCATGCCGGACGGAGATGAGGCGGCGTGACAGAGACAAGCAAAGACCCGGCATGCGCGGAGTAGGGCGCATGTTCTGGCTGATGCAGACGTTGGGCTGGTCGCTGTTCCTGGCGATTGCCTACGTGGCTCGGCCCAGCGAGGAAGCGGTGCCCGATGGGCTGCAGTTGGCCGCAGTGGCTGGCTTTAGCGTGGGCGGGTTGTTGGGCAGCCTGCTGCTGCGCCGGCTCTATCGAACGCTGCAAGCCGATGGCTATGGCGAAGTGCGTTGGCTGGGCCTGTTGCTGGTTGCCAGCCTGATGGCGGCGCTGGGCGTGGATGTGGCGGTCCACAGCGTGCTGCTGGGCTTGCGCGGACTCTCGCCGGGGTTGATGGCGCTGTCCGAGGCGCAGCCGATGATCTCGGGCACGGCCCTGCTATGGCCGGCCTACATCGCCTGGAGCCTGCTGTACCTGTCGATCAGCAGACAGACGCGGCTAGCCGAAGCGACTCGCCACCAGAACGATCTGCGGCTGGCGCTCAAGGAGGCGCAGTTGCAACGTCTGCTCGGCCATATCAGCCCGCATTTCACCTTCAACACGCTCAACAATATTCGAGCGCTCATCCTCATCGATCCAGAGCTGGCACGCGAACAGATCACCCGCTTTGCCGCCACGCTACGCTACCAGTTCACCGGCGGCGAAGAAGCCCTGGTGAGCGTGGAGGAAGAAATGGCGGTCGTGCGCGACTATCTGGGCTTGGTCGGCATGCAACTCGGCAAGCGCCTGCGCTATGCCGAGCAAGTGGATGCAGCCACATTGCTGCGACGGGTACCACGATTCTGCGTGCAGCTGCTGGTGGAAAACGCGATCAAGCACGGTCTGGGGCTCAGCAGCAGCGTTGGCGATCTGCAGGTAGGCATTGCCGTGCAAGATGATGCGCTGCATCTCCATGTGCGTAACAGCGGGCGATTGCAAACCGGCGGCAGCGGCGGCACGGGCCTGGCGAATCTGCGCCAACGCCTGCAGCTCTCGTTCGGATCACGCGCCGGTCTGGAATTAACTGAAGAAGGCGCGTGGGTGGTGGCGCATGTATGGATTGGAGAAGGCGCGTGATCGAAGCGGTGATCGTGGAAGATTCGGAGCTGGCCCGCTTCGAACTGGAGCACCAGCTCAAGGGTTACCCGCAGCTGCGTGTGCTGGGCCATGCCGATGACGTGGACAGTGCGGTGCAGTTGATCGAATCGGCTACGCCGGACGTGGTCTTTCTGGATATCGACCTTCCCGGCGGCAACGCGTTCGATGTGCTGGAGCGCCTGAGCCGGGTACCGCGCATCATCTTCACCACCGCCTTCGATGCGCATGCGCTCAAGGCGTTCGGTTACAACACGGTGGACTACCTGCTCAAGCCAATCGAACCGCAGCGGCTTGCCCAGGCGATCGAGAAACTAGGCGACGCGGTTGCCGTCCCGCCGGTGCGGCGTGCGATGGACAGCGCCATCTTCATCAAGGACGGCGAGCACTGCTTCCTGGTCAAGCCACGCGATGTGCGGTTGATCGAAGCGGTCGGAAACTACAGCAGGGTGTACTTCCAGAACCATGCCCCATTGCTGTACCGGCCGCTCGGCGCGATTGAAACGCAACTGGCGCCGGACAAATTCTTCCGCGCCAGCCGCAAGTACATCGTCAATCTCGACTTCGTGGAGCAGGTCGCACCGTGGAGCAACGGCGGCCTGATGCTGACCCTGCGCGGTGGGCTGGAGGTGGACGTGTCCCGCCGCCAGAGCGCGCGCTTCAGAGAGCTGCTCAGCCTTTAGCTTTCGGCGGTTTATGAGCAGCTGCAAACGCGGCGGCCAGTCGCCGGATCAGTGCGGATGGCGCACGCGAGCCATGGAGCATGCGTGTGGCATATGCCGACTCTGTGCACCGGTTCCGCCGGAGGGCAGCCGCGCAGCCGCTTCTCAGTTGCCCCCGATCGATTCGCGGGTGCCGCTGCTGTCACCCATCACGCGATCGTGCATTGTCATGACTGCCTTGCCATCGCCGCCGTTCTCGAAGCTCAACGCATCCAGGCTCTCGCCCAGGTAGTAACGGCCGTCGGCATGCGGCAGCACGGCAACCGGGTCTTCTCCCTCGCGTTGCAGTTGCAGTACGCCGTCCACTTCTGCAAGCACGCGTACATCGTCTGCAGCAAAGCGGTAACGGCCCAGCCATGCGCGGTCCTGGCTGCGCAGTGCAACCGTCGCCGCATAGGCATGCCCGGCGGCGATGGCGGCCAGCCGCACGCTCAGGTTGGTCGGGTCCAGGAACTCGGCATTGGTCAACACGGTCACGAAGACGTCCGGCTGTCTCACGCGCACTACATAACTGTTGAAGCCGTTGATGAAGCCGCCATGCTCTACGTCGGCCAGGCCGTTTACCTGGCCGATGATCCAGCCGAAGCCGTAGGGCGAGGCGCCGCCATCGGCCAACGTCGTCTTGCGCATTGCCTGCGCCAGTAGCGATGCCGACACCGGCAAGCCGTCGCGCAATGCGCGGTGCCAGATCGCCAGATCGTCCACCGTGCTGATCAGACCGCCCGCGCCTTGCGGCTGCGACATGCTGATGAAGTCCGCGTTCTGCAATTGGCCCTGGGTGCGGCGATAGCCATGCGCGCGTTTGGCGATTACGGTGAGATGGTCATCGTAGCGGGTATGCAGCATGCCCAGCGGCTGGAACACCGACTGCTGCATGTAGACCGGGTAGGGCTGAGCGGTGATGCGTTCGATCAGATAGGTCAGCACGATATAGTTGGAGTTGCTGTAGCGAAAGCGCTTGCCCGCAGCAAACTCCAGCGGCAGGTCCTTGAAGTAGTTCATCAGGCTTCGCGCATCGGTGTCCTCCCGCCGCGCGGCGCGCGCGGCGCGCAAGGCAGCGATGCTGCTGACATTCTTGATGCCGGAGGTATGGGTGAGCAGTTGCTGCACGGTGACCTTGGCGAGCGGGCCGCTCAGCGCCGGGTCCACTGACTCCAGGCAGGTATCCAGTTGCAGCTTGCCCGCCTGCACCAGTTGCAGGACCGCCATGGCGGTGAACTGCTTGCTGACCGAGGCCAGCCGCAATGCCGCGTCCGGTTGCATGGCTATGCCATTTTCGATGTCTGCCATGCCGTAGGCCTGGCGCAGCAGCACCTGATCACCGCGCGTCACCAGCACCACGCCGCCGGGCTGGCTGTCCTTGAAAAACGCCGCGGCCTCGCGCGCCAATTCGGCCATGGCTGATACCGGCGGTGTGGTCTCCGTCGCGCGGGCCGTGCCGGCCATGCTCAGCGCGGTGGCCAGCAGCATCACCGCAATTGTCTTCATAAACCTGCTCCCTCAGTGAATGGAGCGCAGCTTGGGAGCGGAACCGCGCAGCGCCCAGCGATGCATGACGTGCGGTCGGGACAGGCAGCGAACGGTCGGCGGAGCGGATGAGCGGGAGCCGTGAGCGAAGGTCTGCGCTGCACATGGCCGGGCATCGCGTGTTGTCAGGGTGTGGGCGCTGCAGAGGCTTGCGGTGCACTTCCACAGGCAGCCTGCTGCCGGCCAGCATGCTGCCCAGGGATCGAGCGCGACAATAGATGCAGCCCCTGCGTTCGTTCGAAAGGCACAAGCCGGCGCCAGCCAACGTCATCTGCAAGGCGCGAATCGCGCAAATATCACGCTGCTCATCACATGCAAGCTGTCAGCATCGGGGCACGTTTCGCCATTGCCCCAATGAGTCCGCTATGAATTCAACGACCGTTCCGGCCCGTCCATGGGCCGTCCACCCGTTCCACGCAGCCGTGCTCGGCGGTGTGTGGCCGCTGTTTCTCGGCGCGTTGCTGAGCGATTACGCCTACTGGAGCAGCTATCAGATCCAGTGGAGCAACTTCGCATCCTGGCTGCTGGTCGGCGCGATGGTGTTGACCACGATCGCGCTGGTGTGCGCCATCGTCGCGCTTGTGCGCGGAAGCCGTAACCTGATCTACATCATTGCGCTCATTGCTGCGTGGATCGTGGGCTTTTTCGACGCCTTGCATCATGCCCGCGACGCATGGGCCGTCATGCCGGCAGCCCTGGCGCTGTCGGCGATTGCAACGTTGTTCGCGTTGGTTGCGACCTGGGCAGGATTGTCCGGTCTGCGCGTAGGAGGTGCACGATGAAGCGTCAGACCACCAGCATCATCACGGTCTCCATTCTTGCCGCAGCGCTGGCCGCATGCGGCAAAGCGCCCGAAGTCAGTCAGCGCGGCGCAACGCCGGAACTGCCGGAGCCGGACCGCGGTCTGCTGCCCGAGATGAAGATTGCCGAGCCAACCGCCTGGAATGAGCGCAAGCCCACGGTGCCGGCAGGCTATCGCATCGCCGCGATCGCCAGGGATCTGGGTATTCCGCGCCAGACGCTGGTGTTGCCCAACGGCGACATCCTGGTGGCAGAAGGCCGTGGCGGCGGCGCGCCGAACCTCAAGCCAAAGGATGTCATTGCCGGTGCGATCAAGGCCAAGGGTACCTCCAAAGCAAAGAGCGGCAACCGCTTGACCCTGCTGCGCGATGCAGATGGCGATGGCACCTACGAATTGAAAACGGTGTTCGCCGACAAGCTCAACGCGCCTTACGGGCTGGCGTTGATTGGCAACGCGCTGTACGTGGCGAACCAGGATGCGTTGGTACGCTTCGACTATCGCGAGGGCCAGACCCAGGCGAGCGGGGCGCCCACCAAAGTGACCGACCTGCCGTCGGCCATCAATCACCATTGGACCAAGGCGCTCACTGCCAGCGCCGACGGCCGCCATCTGTATGTGGCCATCGGCTCCAACAGCAACATCACCGAACGGGGCATGGCGGTCGAGCTCGACCGCGCGCAGATCTGGCAGGTAGATGCCGCGACTGGCGCACACAAGCCGTACGCGACCGGTATCCGCAATCCCACGGCGCTGGCCATCCAGCCCGGTAGCGGTGCGTTGTGGGCAGTGGTCAACGAGCGCGATGAAATCGGCCCCAATCTGGTGCCGGACTACCTCACGTCCGTACGCGAAGGCGGTTTCTACGGTTGGCCCTACAGCTATTGGGGCAAGAACGTGGACACGCGCGTCATGCCGCAAGATCCGCAGAAGGTGGCTTCGGCGATCGTGCCTGACTATGCCCTGGGCTCGCATGTCGCCGCACTTGGGGCGGCATTGCCGCCGCGCCGCTCCACCCCAACAGCCTGGTGCGTCTGCTACGGCGGATCTTCCGCGAGGCCGGGCTGAGCTCTCCCAACGCCTACAGCGGCCACTCGCTGCGCCGCGGCTTCGCCGGCTGGGCCAACGCCAACGGCTGGGACGTCAAGGCGCTGATGGAGTACGTCGGCTGGCGAGACGTGCAGTCGGCGATACGCTACATCGACGGGGCCGATCCGTTCGCCCGCCAGCGCATCGACGCCAGTCTGCCGGAAGCGTCCGCGCTGCCCAGGCATGCAACGACCTGAGGGGCTGGATGGCGTCGATCGAACGGACCGCATACCCGCAATTCAAGCGCAACCCGGTCGTCCGCGAACTGGTTGCGGCCTACACGCCAACCGACGCTGAGGTGGCCTTCGTTGCCGAGTACACCCGTCAGCCTGCGCACCGCCTGACGCTGACGATCCTGCTCAAGACCTTCCAACGGCTGGGGTACTTCCCCATGCTGGACGAAGTCCCGCCGGCGGTGGTGCGCCATATCCGCAGCGCGCTGAAACTGCGCGTGCAGGTCAAGCCAGCGAATCTTGCCAACGCCTCGCGCTATCGCTACTACCGCCGAATCCGGCAATTCCTGCAGGTCCGGGCCTACAGCGATGGCGGGCTGAAGATTGCTGCACGCGCGGTATACGAAGCCGCTGCGGTGATGGAAAACCCGGCGGACCTGATCAATGTAGCCATCGAACAGCTCGTGCGTGATCGCGTCGAGCTGCCGGCGTTCTCCACACTGGATCGCCTGACCCGGCGCATCCGCACGCTGGTCAACGGGCGCTATTTCGCCCAGATCGAGGCCAGACTGACCATCGACGAAAAACAGCGCCTGGAAGGCCTCCTGCAGGTCGAACAGGGGCGTCAGAAGAGCCCGCTGCACGCGATCAAGCGCCTGCCCAAGCGCTCTTCGCTGCAGCATTTCCAGGAGTTGATCGACCATATCGGCGAACTGGACGAATTGGTCGGCAGCGAGTTGCACCTGGCGGGCATCCCGGAGGTCAAGCGCAAGCACTTCGCCGCCGAGGCGCGGGCATTGGATGCTTCCGAGCTGCGCAAGTTTCGGCCCGCCAAGCGCTACGCCGTACTGGTGTGCTTGATCCACCGGGCCCGGGTCCAGACGCGCGACGATCTCGCGGAGATGTTCATCAAACGCATGGGGAACATCCACAACCGGGGCCGAGAGGAACTGGAGCGGCTGAGGGCGCGCTATCGCGAGAAGACCGAAGCGATCGTGGCGACGATGTCGGATGTGGTCCGCGTCCTCGACCATCATCGCGGCGACACCGAGGCGGGGCGTGAAATCCGCCGCCTGGTCAACGCCCACGGCGGCGTGCAGACGTTGCAGGCCGACTGCAACGCCATTGCGGCGCATAGTGGCGACAATCACTTGCCGCTGCTGTGGCCGTTCTACAAAAGTCACCGCTCCACCATCCTGCGGATGGTGCGTAGGCTGGACTTGGCCTCGACCACCGAGGATCGCTTGCTGATCGACGCGATCGAGCTGATCCTGACGCAGGAACGAACCCGCAGCGATTGGTTGGATGAACCAGTCGATCTGGCATTCACCACCCAACTCTGGCGCAAGACCATCGTCCATCGCACCGAACAGAACGAAGAGCGCATCCACCGGCGCCTGTTCGAGGTTTGTGTGTTCTCATCGCTGGCCAACGAACTGAAATCGGGCGACGTGGCTGTGCGCGGATCGGAAACCTACGCCGACTACCGCGAGCAGTTGCTTCCGTGGGACCAGTGCGAACCTATGTTGAAGGATTACTGCAAGCAGGTGGGGCTGCCGGCCACGGCCGTGGGCTTCGTCAATGCATTGCAATCGCGCCTGATGCAGGTCGCCGAGCTGACCGATCAGGGCTATCTTGAGAATGGCCAGGTGGTCATCGGCGAGGATGGTATCCCGGTGCTCAAGCGCAGCAAGGCCAAGGAGATGAGCACCGGGGCCCGTGCCCTAGAAACCGCCGTCCTAGACCGCATGCGCGAACGCAGCGTCATCGAGATCCTGTGCGATGTGGCCCACTGGACGCGCTGGCCCCGGCACTTCGGTCCTCTGTCCGGCTCGGACGCCAAGATCGAGCAACCGACCGAGCGCTACGTCCTCACCGCCTTCACCTATGGGTGCAACCTCGGACCGGCCCAGGCTGCCCGACACCTGCGTGGCGCTGTCTCGGCGCACATGCTGTCGTTTGTCAACCGCCGGCATGTGGATGCCAACAAACTGGCGGCAGCTTGTCGGGACATCATCAACAGCTACGCCGGCCTGCAGCTGCCCAAATGCTGGGGCGACGGCAAGAGCGCGGCCGCCGACGGCACCAAATACGATCTTTACGACCAGAATCTGCTCGCCTCGTACCACATCCGCTATGGCGGCTACGGCGGCATCGCCTACCACCACGTGTCCGATACGTATGTCGCGCTGTTCAGCCACTTCATTCCGTGTGGAGTCTGGGAGGCGGTCTACATCATCGATGGCCTGCTGAAGAACACCTCCGACATCCAGCCTGACACCGTCCACGCCGACACGCAGGGGCAGTCGCTGCCGGTGTTCGGCCTTTCGCATCTGTTGGGCATCCAGCTGATGCCGCGCATCCGCAACTGGCGCGAATACAAGTTCTTCCGCCCCGATGAGG
>NZ_JAGHWU010000012.1:0-83098 GCF_017746145.1 Xanthomonas sp. D-99
ACTCAGGGCGGGGGGACGTCGGCACGAACGCATTCTGCGCGCCAATCGCAACGATGAGGCCGACACCGGCGAGAAAGCCGGCGATTATTGCTTGAGCGATCACAGTGTTGTCTCCGGGTAAGGAGTGCATCGTCTGCCATTGCAGATCATTAGAAAAACTAAATAATCTGTATGCTGCTTAGATCTTCTAATGCGCTCAAACTATGGATCTCCTACATCCTCAACTGGCCGCATTCGCAGCCGTATTGGACGAAGGCAGCTTCGACGCTGCTGCACAGCGGCTGGCGGTAACGCCCTCGGCAATCTCGCAACGCATCAAGGCGCTCGAAGATCGACTGGGGCAGGTACTGGTCATGCGTAAGGCGCCTTGCCGGCCAACACCGGCAGGCGAACGGCTGTTGCGCCGACTTAAGCCCATGCAGGTACTCGAAGCCGAAGCGATTGCCGACTTCCTGCCTGGCGATGGCGTCGCCGGCCATCTGCGCACACTCGCCATCGCGGTCAATGACGACTCGCTACAAACCTGGTTCCTGCAGGCGTTGTCGTCGCTGCACCAGACGCACAACTTCCTGTTCGATGTGCAGGTGGACGACCAGGATCACACCCTGGAATTGTTGCGCACTGGCAGCGTACTGGGCGCGGTCACCTCCGAGCGCGCGCCACTGCAGGGCTGCAATGTCCACGCATTGGGCGTGATGCGGTACCACGCAGTCGCATCGGCAGCGTTCGTCGCTGCGCACTTCAAGGGTGGCTTTACGGCCAGCGCGCTGGACCAGGCGCCGATGATGGTATTCAATCGCAAGGACACGTTGCAGGCGCGCTTCGTCAGGCGCATCACGCGCACCCGGTTGGCCCCGCCCACGCATTACCTGCCCACCTCCACCGGTTTCGTCGAAGCCGCTGCACGCGGACTCGGCTGGTGCCTGGCACCCGAAGCGATGGTGCTGCCTGCGGTGCGCAACCAGCAGGTCGTCATCATCGACCCCACCCGCTGGCTCGATGTCCCGCTGTACTGGCAATACGCCGCTGTGCGCTCGAGCGCCTTGCAGCAACTCAGCCAGGCACTGCGCGAGGCCGCTGCCACCAGCTTGCGTGGCAGCAGATAGACACCACAGCCACCGTTCTCACTGCCTGCCCATCGCCGGGCTGCCATGCATCGGCTTGCGGGGCATGCGCGCCAGCGCACTGTGGCAGACAGGGCTATCGCACTTCTCGCCGGCTACCCGTGTCGTTCAACTTCGGCAACACACGCGCTCGATCACTCGGCGCTGCGCTGCTGCAACAGCGAGAGCGCATGTTTTAGATCGCGAAAATGGAAAGGCTTCTGCAGACCGTGCCGGTGCCGGTACTTCTCGGGAATCCCGCCCTGCGCATAGCCGGTCACGAAGATATACGGAACACCGCGCGCGTCCAGTTCTTCTGCAATTGGAAACGACAAGGTGCCGCCAAGATTGATGTCCAGCAGTGCCAGGTCGAGGTTGCCTTCCTGCACCGCTTGCAGCGCTGCGTCCACGTCGGCCACGGTTGCCGCCACCTCGTAGCCCAGTTCCGCCAGGCAATCCTCCAGGAGCATCGCCACCAACGACTCGTCTTCGACCAGGAGCACGCGCATGGTCATGGCCGTGCCTCGGCATGCTCGGGCGGCAACGGGATGGAAACGCGGAAACACACGCCAGCCGGGTCGAACGACAGCTCAACCTCGCCCTTGAGGTCGTGCTTCAAGCCACGCTCCAAAAGACGCGTGCCGAATCCTTTGTGCGTGGGTGGTTGCACGGGCGGCCCCCCGCTTTCGCGCCAGATCAATTCGAGGCGCTCCTGCTCGCCGCGTGTGCTGCGCTCCCACGAAACCATGACATTCCCAGCTGGCAAGGATAATGCGCCGTGCTTGAGCGCGTTCGTGCACAGCTCATGCAGCGCCATCGACAGCGCCAATGCCCGCCGCGGATCCAGCCGACAAGAATCGCCCTGCAGCGTGAAGCGCTGGCTGTCGTGCGACTCATACAGCGCGGCAGCGTCGCGGGTCAGTTCCAGGACGTCGGCACTGACCCAGTTTTCGCGCGTCAGCGTGTCGTGTGCCCGCGACAGCGCCAGCAAGCGCGCGTCGAGCTTTTCCTGAGCGTCGGCCAAGCCGCCGGCGTTGGTGAACGACTGCCGCGCCAACGATTGCACCATTACCAACGAATTCTTGACCCGGTGGTTGAGCTCGTTGATCAACAGTTGCAGGTGCTGCTCATGCTGCTTGTGCTCGGTGATGTCGCGCGTGGCGCCAGCGATCGCCTCGACCCTGCCATCGGGTCCGAATACCGGAGTAAAAATGTAGTCGTAGATGCGCAGGCCCTTGGTGGTATGCGGGAATGGCACCTCGCCGCGCACCGGCTGGCCTGTTGCGATCACCTGTTCGATCTCTTCATCGTGCATGGCCGCATGCCAGGGCTCGTAGCCCAGTTCCAGGCAGGTCTTGCCGCAGGCGTCTTCCCAGCGCATGCCCCACATCGTCAACAACGCCTGATTGGCGTAGACGAAGCGATGCTGGATATCGAACACATACAAAAGATCCGGTGTTGCCTGTAGCAGGGCCTCGTAAATGCGCGATTTCGCTGCGTCTTCCTGATGCTCGGCCATTGCGTCATGCTTCCAAAATTGATGCGAACGATAAATGCACTTACGTGAACGCCTGATCATGCGTATTTGACGTCGAATCCAGCGCAGAAAACGCCCGCCGTCACCGAAGAGACCGGTTGCAATCGATCGATAACGCAACTGCACTCCACTCTTTCCTCTTGCGCGGCCAATCCCGCACCAACCAAAGCCGTAGTGATGACCGGTTCCTGGTCGCCCTGCACCACCGTCCCTGATAGCCTTCGGGGTTATTCCGCAGTGATTGCCGATTCGTCATGAAAAAAGCCGTTGTTCTGTTGTCCGGTGGCATGGATTCCGCCGCCGTTATCGCACTCGCGCAGGAGCAGGGCTTTGCCGTCTACGCGCTAAGCGTGCGCTATGGCCAACGCCACACGTCGGAACTGGACGCCGCAGCGCGCGTTGCTGCCGCGCAGGGCGTCATTGCGCATAAGGTGGTCGACGTGGACCTGCGCAGCATCGGCGGCTCGGCGTTGACCGACGACATCGACGTCCCCGACGCTGGCGGCGAAGGCATCCCGGTCACGTACGTCCCTGCGCGCAACACCATCATGCTGTCGCTGGCGCTCGGCTGGGCCGAGGTCATCGGCGCCAACGACTTGTTTTGTGGCGTCAATGCGGTGGACTACTCTGGCTACCCCGATTGCCGTCCCGAGTTCGTGCGCGCTTTCGAGGTGCTGGCCAACCTGGCTACCAAGGCAGGCGTGGAAGGTGCAGGGCTACGCGTGCACGCACCGCTGCAGTTCCTCAGCAAGGCCGACATCGTCCGTGAAGGCGTGCGCCTGGGTGTGGACTTCGGCCTCACGGTCTCCTGCTACCGCGCCGATGCGGATGGGCGCGCCTGCGGCCACTGCGACGCCTGCCGCCTGCGCGCAGCCGGCTTCGCCGATGCCGGCGTTCCCGACCCCACACACTACGCCATTTTGTCTTGACGCCCGCGTAGGGTAGAATGCGCACCCCGACGCAATGTCGGGGTCAGTGGGCCGTTAGCTCAGTCGGTAGAGCAGAAGACTTTTAATCTTTTGGTCGATGGTTCGAATCCATCACGGCCCACCATCTCCAGCAAGGCTTTCAGCGAACTTCATCGCTGCGCAAGAAGGCACCCACTCCGCCATTCCGCAATCTTCGGTCGCCCTGCAAGCCTGCAGGTACCGATGCACCGCGACGTCATCGCCGTGCGCCTAAGGTCTTTGCCACCTTGTGGGATCGCCCGCTGCCAGATCAGACCGACTTACCGCCCAGATCTTTTTGCCAGCGTAAGGCGGGTTCCTGAGGCGCCGCGTTACCTGCCTGATCCTCAGCGCCCAGCCTCGTCGTTCCACAGCAGCTTATGCAGCTGCATCTGGAAGCGCACCGGCAAGCGATCTGCCACGATCCAGTCGGCCAGCTGGCGCGCGCTTACCTCGCTTTTGCTCGGCGAAAACCACACCGTGCAGCGGCGATCCAGGCCATGCGCGGCGACGACCTCGCGCGACCATTCGTAGTCGGCGCGGCTGCAAATCACCAACTTGATCTGGTCGCGTGCGGTCAGCAGCGGCAGGTTTTCCCAGCGATTGCGCGCCTGCTCGCCGGATGCGGGCGTCTTGATGTCGACCACGCGCGAAACGCGCGGATCCACGGCAGACACGTCCAGCGCACCGGAAGTTTCCAGCGAAACGTCGTAACCGGCGTCGCAAAGCTTCTCCAGCAATAACAGACAACGCTTCTGTGCCAACGGCTCGCCACCGGTCACGCAGACATGGCGCACGCCATGACTGGCGACCTCGGCAACGATGGCGTCGATGTCATGCCACTGCCCGCCATGGAACGCGTAGGCAGTGTCGCAATACAGGCAGCGCAACGGGCAGCCGGTCAGGCGCACGAACACCGTCGGCCAGCCGGCGGCATCGGCCTCGCCTTGCAGGGACAAAAAGATTTCGGTGATCTTCAATCGCGGCAATGGCGACTGGACGATCTCGCTGGGGACGGCGGCGTTCATGGGCGAAGTATGCGCCGTGCCGACCGGCACAGACGCGCAGGCTCAGCGCAGTTGCTGGCCGAGACGGATGGACTGCAGGCGCTCCTGCGCAACGCGTGCCGCGTCGGAGCCAGGGTACTGCGTAGCGACCTGCTGCAAGGTCTGCTGGGCCTCGTTGTTCTTGCCTTCGCCGTACTGCGACAGGCCAAGCTTCAACAAGCCGCCGGCGGCCTTGTCATGGGTGGGATAACGGCTGACGAGATCGCGGAACTGCGTCTCGGCAAGCTGGAAATTGCGGGTGGCGTAATAGCTTTCGCCCAGCCAATACAAGGCATTGGGGGTATAGACGCCGTTGGGATAGAGCTCCAGAAAGCTCAGGAACAGCTGCGATGCATCGTCGTACTTGCCGTTCTTCAACGCATCGAAGGCCACGTTGTAGGCAGTACGTTCGTCGTTGCTGACGGCCAGGGTGCCCGGGTCGCCATGGACGGTGGGCGGCTTCTCGGAAGTTGCCGCCACTGCGGGCCGCGCGGCAGGTGCCGGGGCCGGGGTCACGCTGCCGGTCGCTGGGGGCAATGGCGGTGTTGCGCCACCTGCGCCTTCCAACCGGTTCAAGCGTCCATCCAGGTCCAGGTATTGGTCCTTGGACTGCTGCTTGAGTTGCTCATTGTCGTGCTGCAGCTGTTCGACGGTCGACCGCAACGCCTGCAGGTCCGAACGCGCCTGCTGCAGCTGATTGAGGAGATCGTTGTTGGCCTGGCTATTGGCCTGCTGCTGCTCGAGCACGGCCACACGATCAGCGAGACTGGCTCGCTGGGCGTATGCCGGCGCGGCGACCACAAGGGCCGCCGCGACGAACAGGGATGTCACTCGAAAGCGCATCGCTTCTTACTGAGCCGTGTACACGATTTCGACGCGGCGGTTCTGCGACCAGCAGGACTCGTTCGACTCGGTGCAGACCGGACGCTCTTCGCCGTAGCTGACGACGGTCAGCTGGCTGGCCGAACCGCCGGCAGCCTGCAGCGAGGACGACACGGCATTGCCGCGACGCTCGCCCAGACCCATGTTGTACTCACGCGAACCGCGCTCGTCCGCATTGCCCTGCAGGGTGATGCGCGAGGAAGGGCGGTCACGCAGGTACTTGGCGTGGCAAGCCATGATGGCCTGGAATTCCGGCTTCAGGGAGTCCTGATCCAGATCGAAGTAAACAACGCGCTGACGCAGGCAGGCATCGGTATCCAGGTCGCCCGGGCCGTACAGGCCAGAGGTGGACGGGCCGGTGGGAACCGAGGAACCAGCGGTGGTATCGGTCGCAGGAGGCGGAGTTTCCTTCACCTTCTTCGAGCAACCAGCCAGCACAGCAACGGACAGCAGGGAGACAAGCAAGACGCGGGTGGACTTGTTCATGGGGTACCTATGGAGGCTCTGGGCCAATGAGTGGTTTAACGCAGCGAAATATTAACATTAATGCGCGGTTCGGTAAGGCCCCCATGCGGGTTCTCTCACATCGCCGTCGGCCAGCACCAGGCGCTGGCGGACCCGAGCGTCGGAAGAGACCGCGTACAGCACGCCACGGCCGCCTTCGCGTGCGGCGTACAACACCATGCTGGCGTTAGGCGCAAAGCTCGGCGATTCGTCCAGCGAACCCGGCGACAGCGTGCTCCAGCTGGGCGAACCCAGGCTGCGGTCCATCATCGCGATGCGGTAGGTGTTGCCGCTGCCCTGTGCCACGGCAATCTTCTTGCCGTCGAACGACACGCTGGCGGTGGCGTTGTAGTTGCCTTGGAAGGTCACGCGGTTGGCGCTGCCGCCGCTGGCTGCCACCTGGTAGATCTGCGGACGACCGCCACGATCGGAGGTGAAGTAGATGCTGCCGCCATCCGGCGCCCAGGTCGGCTCGGTGTCGATGCCGAAGTGGTTGGTGAGCTGGGTCAGCTGCTTGCTTCCCAGGTCCATTACGTAGATTTCCGGGTTACCGCTGCGCGACAGCGCCAGCGCCAGGCGACGCCCGTCCGGCGAGAACGACGGTGCGCCGTTGATGCCGCGGAAGCTGGAGACCAGCTCGCGTGCGCCGGTGGCGATGTCCTGCAGGTAGATCGACGAGTTGCCGCGCTCGAAGCTCACATACGCCAACTTCTTGCCGTCCGGGCTCCAGTTCGGCGACAGCAGCGGCTCGGCCGAACGCACGATGGTTTGCGGGTTGTAGCCATCCGAGTCAGCCACCATCAGCGCATAACGCATGGCGCCGCCCTTGCCGCTGGCGGTCACGTAGGCAATGCGGGTCCAGAATGCACCGCGCACGCCAGTGATTTTTTCGTAGATGGCATCGGCCATCTGGTGCGAAACATCGCGCATTGCGTTGGCACGCGCGGTCATCGCCAGGCCCAGCATGCGCTCGCCCTTGGCCACGTCGAACAACTCGTATTCGACCCGGTATGCGCCTTCGCCGGCGTCCATGACGCGGCCGACCACGATGTAGTTCTGCTTGAGGGTGCGCCAGGTCTGGAACTGCACCTCGGTGCCACGGGTCGGCTTTTCGACGATCTGCGCAGCCGGCAACGTGCGGAACTGGCCGGAACGATCCAGGTCGGCGCCGACCACGGCGGATACGTCGGTCTGCGGCGCGGTGCCCGAGCCCTGATAGGGCATCGGAATGACGGCGATCGGCGTGGCAGACGCGCTACCGCCGACGATATCGATGGTGAGGCCTTGCTGCTGCGCGAGTGCGCTCAGCGGCAACAACAGGGCGGTCAAGGCGGCTAGCCAACGCAGCGGTTTTTTCATGGACGGCTCGGATCGGGCAGGAAAAGTGTGCAAGGGATAGCAATCAACGAGTGAACATACTCGCAATCGTGAATGAGGTGACGTGAAAACGGAGCGAGCGATGGTGTAGCGACATGGACAGCCCCATGGACGATAACGCGGGGTGGCATCAGGCTGCGGCGACAGTGGTCGCCGCAGCCAGACCAGGGTCACTGATCCTGCGCCGTGAACACAAAGGTCAGGTTGCGCTGGAACACCGATTCGAAACCGCGGTAGGGCAACGGCTGGGCGCTCAACACGGCGGCTTCGATCGAACGCTGGCCAGCCTCGTCGTAGGGGCAGTCGGGTGCTACCTTGGCCTCCATCACGCTGCCGCCCGGCAACTGGCGGATGTTGATGGTGCATTTTTGGCCTGGCGGCACCGACGGCGGACGCACCCATTGCGCCAGCACTTTCTGCTGGATCGCGGCAGCGTACTTGGCCGACAGGTCGGTACTGGTACCGCCCTGCCCTGCGGTCGGCTGCGCGCTGGTCGCCGCGGCCGCGGAGGCCTGTTGCGCACGCGCGGCCGCGACCTGGCGCAACTTCTGCTCGGCCAGCGCCATTTCCTTATCGGCTTGCGCGCGCTGACGACGGATCTCGGCGATCTTCTTCTGGCGTTCGGCTTCTTCCGCCGCCTGCTGTGCGGCCGCCTGTTTCTTCTTGGCGTCGGCTTCTTCCTGCTGCTTGGCCAGGCGCAATTTCTGCTCGGCCTCTTCCTGGCGTTTGCGCTCGGTCAGGTCGATCTGCTCCTGGCGACGCTTGGCTTCCTGTTCCTGCTTGGCCTTTTCGGCGGAAATGGCCAATGCATCCACGCGCTCCTGGTCGACCTTGTCGGGCTGGGCGACGCGCTCCTGTGCCTGCGCCTGCTGCGGCGTGGGTGCATCCTGCGGGCGCGGCTCGGGGATCGGCTGCGGCGGTGGCACGCTGTCTTCCGGCGCGGGTTCGGGCAACGGCGCAGGCGGGGGCGGCGTTTCGACCGGCGTGGCCTTCAATGCCTGGCGCGCAACCCGCGCCTCGGCAGCCGACACGTCCAGCGAGGCCTCCATGCTGGGGTCGCCGGCTGCCGGTTCCACCGAGCGTTCCGGCGACCACAGCCAGCCGGCGATGAACACCAGCGCGACCAGGACGTGCACGACCAATGCCAGTACGACCGGTCGAAACCAGCCGTCGTCGCGCGCCGTCTGCGTGGGGAGCGCGTCAGCGTGCATCGCTGCCTGCGCTGCCGCCGGAGTCGGAAATCAGGCCCACCTTCTCGACCTTGGCCTGCTTGAGCACGTCGATGGCGTCCATGATCTTCTGGTACGGCGCGGCGCGATCGCCGGCCACCACCACACGTGCGTCCTTGTCCTGCGCCACGATGGCAGCCAACTGTGCCTGCAGCGCGGCCACGTCCATCGCCTGCGGCTTGCCCTTGGGCAGTTGCAGCGCCAATTTGCCATCGGCAGCGACCACCACCACCACCGGGTCCTGCTTGCTCTCCAGCGCCTTGGCGCGCGAGCTGGGCAGACTGACGTCGGTGCTCAGGGTCAGCAGCGGTGCGGTGACCATGAAGATGATCAGCAGCACCAGCATCACGTCGATATACGGCACGACGTTGATGTCGGATTTGAGCTTGCGCTTCTTACGACGGGAAATACCGGAGATCATCGCGAAACGTTCCTAATTAATCCTCGGCGCCGGGCGACAGTGGAGTCGCGCGGCGCCCGGGTGAGGGACAGCCGCGCATCACGCTGTGCATCGACGCGACTGGCTCGCCCGGCCACGTCCCGCATCAAACCGTGCGGATGCATGCCGGGAGCGCGCATCACTCGTCCGCGCCAGCCTGGCGCTGCAGGATGGAGCTGAACTCGTCGGCGAAGGTCTCGTAGCGCACCGACAGCCGTTCCACGCGGGTGGTGAAGCGGTTGTAGGCCCACACCGCCGGAATCGCCACGAACAGGCCGATGGCGGTGGCGAACAGCGCTTCGGAGATACCCGGCGCCACGGCCGCGATGCCGGCCTGCTCGCCGCTGCTGACCATGTCGTGCATGGTCACCATGATGCCGAACACGGTACCGACCAGGCCGACGTACGGCGCGGTGGAGCCGATGTTGGCCAGCAATTCGAGATTGCGCTCGAGCTGGTCGACCTCACGGGTAAAGGCAGTGCGCATGGCGCGCTGCGCGCCTTCCAGTTGCACGCGCGCGTCCAGACGGCGGCGATCGCGCAGGCGCGAGAACTCGCGGAAGCCGCTTTCGAACATCGACTCCAGACCGCCAACGGTCCGGTTGCGGTCGGTTGCCGAGGCATACAGCTTGGCCAGGTCCGCACCGGACCAGAAGCGGTTCTCGAACTCGTCGGCCTCGCGATTGGCCAGCTTGAACGCACGCGCCTTGCGGAAAATGATCACCCAGCTGATGAACGAGCCGATCAGCAGCAGCAGCACGATGATCTTGACCGGGATACTGGCGCGCAGGATCAGGTCCACATAGTTGATGCTGCTGTTGTGCGCCACGCTGGCGGTCTGCGCCGCGGCAGCGGCGACGTCCTGCGGTAGTGCTTCCACTACCGTGTCCTGCAGGGCCAGGAGCAATGCAATCGACATCCGTTCGTTCCTCAGTAATCGGATTCTGGGGTTTCTAGAGCTTTCAACACGTCATACAGCGCATCGTCCATGCCACGCGGACGGAAGTCGCTGGCACCGAGCGCGGCAATGCGCACCTCGGCGGTCAGCAGCACTTCGCCTTCGCGACGGACCGATTGCGCGAACAGCAGGCTGGCCCGTCTGCATCGCAGCAACACCGCCGACACTGACAGCGCGTCGTCGAGCCGGGCCGGCTTGAGGAAATCCAGTTGCATCGAGCGAACCGCAAACACCAGGTCGTGCTCCTGGCGCATACGCTCCTGCCCGTAACCGAGCGCGCGCATCCACTCCGTGCGCGCACGTTCCATGAAGGCAACGTAGCGCGCGTGGTAGACCACCCCGCCGGCGTCGGTATCTTCCCAGTAGACGCGTGTCGGCCAACTGAATACCGGCGGGGATTGGGGATTCGGGAATCGGGATTCGATGGTCATGGGCACGGAGCTTCGTTCGGGACGGCCCAGGTTGGCGACCAACAGAGCGTTCTCAAAACAGGTCTCCCGGTTCGCCGATGCCCGGGGCGCGGTCGCGCGGCGGTTTCAGGCCCAGATGCAGATAGGCCTTGGGCGTGACCATGCGGCCGCGCGCGGTGCGGACCAGAAAGCCCTGCTGGATCAGGTACGGCTCGATGACATCTTCCAGCGTGCCGCGCTCTTCCGACAGCGAGGCGGCCAACGATTCCACGCCGACCGGGCCGCCGTCGAAGTGCTCGACGATGGTGCGCAACATGCGGCGGTCGAGCTCGTCAAAGCCTTCCGGGTCGACCTTGAGCATCTGCATGGCCGCCTGCGCCACCGGCAGATCGATATGCCCGGCCGCCTTGACCTGTGCGTAGTCGCGTACGCGACGCAGCAAGCGATTGGCGATACGCGGGGTACCGCGCGCGCGGCGTGCGATTTCCGCCGCGCCTTCGGGCGTGCAGTCGATGCCGAGGATCGCCGCCGAGCGGATCACGATGCGGGTCAGTTCCTGCGGGGAATAGAACTCCAGCCGTTGCACGATGCCGAAGCGGTCGCGCAGCGGTGCGGTCAGCAACCCGGCACGCGTGGTGGCGCCGATCAGGGTGAACGGCGGCAGATCGATCTTGATCGAACGCGCAGCCGGGCCGTCGCCGATCATGATGTCGATCTGGAAATCTTCCATCGCCGGATATAGCACTTCTTCCACCACCGGCGAGAGGCGATGGATTTCGTCGATGAACAACACATCGTGTGGCTGCAGGTTGGTCAGCAGCGCGGCCAGATCGCCGGCCTTTTCGATCACCGGGCCGGAGGTCACGCGCAGGCTCACGCCCAGCTCGTTGGCGATGACGTGACTCAGCGTGGTCTTGCCGAGCCCGGGCGGGCCGAAGATCAGCACATGATCCATCGCCTCGCCACGCGCCTTGGCCGCCTGGATGTAGATCTCCATCTGCTCGCGCACCGGCTGCTGGCCGAGATAATCGGCAAGGCGCTTGGGACGAATGCTCGCATCGGCGGCGTCGTCTTCGCGGGTGGAGCTGCTGGCGATGATGCGCTGCTCGGTCATCCGACCATCTTCTCATGCCGCGCGCGGATGGCACAGCATCTAGACATCAAGCTCGGCCTGGCGCATGCCTGGACCGTGTTATGCACTTTGAGATGAGATGGGTTGGCTGCCAGCGGTGCGGAGCCGGTGCTGCGTAATGCCGGCTTGGCCGGCGCCAAGCCGCGCGGGGCGCGCTCCGTGCCGCTCACGGCCAACCCTCAGGAAGCGCCCTGCGGCGCGCCGATACCGCGTTGCGCGCCTTGCCCAGGCAGCCAGCCTGGCGGGCCGCAGCGCACGCCTTGTCTCGACGCGGCACAGACGCTTGGCAATCACCTCACACTACATGACACGCGCTAGATCTCGACTTGTGCGCCCAACTCCACCAGGCGGTTGCCGGGGATGCGGAAGAATCCGGTGGCCGGGGCGGCATTGCGGTGCATCAGGGCGAACAGCTTGTCGCGCCAGATCGGCATGCCGCGGTTGGCGCTGGCCACGATGGTTTCGCGGCTGGCGAAATAGGTGGTGTCCATCGGATCGAAATAGATCCCGCCCTGATCGCAGGAGCGCATCAGCGCCAGCGGCACGTCCGGGGTCTCCATGAAACCGAAGCGCACATGCACGCGGTAGAACTCGTCGCCGATCGCGTCGATCTTCAGCCGCTTCCCGGCGGCCGCGTACGGCACCTGCAGGGTTTCCACGGTCAGGAACACATTGCGCTCGTGCAGCACCTTGTTGTGCTTGAGGTTATGCATCAGCGCGTGCGGCACCACCATCGGGTCGGCGGTCAGGAACACGGCCGTCCCGGGCACGCGCACCGGCGGTGCCAGCATCAACCCGGGCAGGAAGGTGTCCAGCTTGATGCCGTCCTTGCGGATCTCGTCGTGCAGCAGCTTGCGGCCGCGGCGCCAGGTACGCATCAGGGTGAACAGGATCAGGCCCAGCAACAACGGGAACCAGGCGCCGTCCAGGAACTTGATGATGTTGGCGTAGAAGAACGCACAGTCCACCGCCAGGAACACCAGCGCGAACAACCACAGCAGCGGCGCCGGCACGCGCGGGTTGGCACGTGCGTAGATGATCATCAACACGGTGGTGATCAGCATGGTGCCGGTCACCGAGACGCCGTACGCGGTGGCCAACGAGGCCGAGTCGCCGAAACCGATAACCGCCACCGCCACCAGCGCCAGCAGGCACCAGTTCACCGCCGGCACGTAGATCTGGCCGATGGTGGAGTGCGAGGTGTGGCGAATGTGCATGCGCGGGATGTAGCCGAGCTGCATGGCCTGGCTGGCCACCGAATAGGCGCCGGTGATCAGTGCCTGCGAGGCGATCACCGTGGCCGCGGTGGCCAGCACGATCATCGGGTACAGCGCCCACTCCGGCACCGCCTCGTAGAACGGGTTGCTGACCGCGGCCGGATTGCGCAGCACCAGCGCGCCCTGCCCCAGGTAGGTCAAGGTCAGCATCGGCAAGACCACGAACTGCCACGAGCGGCGGATCGCCTTGGCACCGAAATGGCCCATGTCCGCGTACAGCGCTTCGCCGCCGGTCACCGCCAGCACCACTGCGCCGAGCACGAACACCGCATGCCAGTTGTGTTGCGCGAAGAAGCGCACGCCCCACCACGGATTCAGCGCATGCAGCACTTCCGGTGCGCGGGCCATGTTGTAGACGCCGATCGCGCCCAACGCGAAGAACCAGAGCAGGGTGATCGGCCCGAATGCCTTGCCGACGCGTTCGGTGCCGAAGCGCTGCGCCAGGAACAGCATGCTCAGCACCACCAACGTGATCGGCACCACGAACGGCTCCAGCTTGGGCGCGGCCACCTCCAGGCCCTCCACCGCAGACAGCACCGAAATCGCCGGGGTGATGACGCCGTCGCCAAAGAACAGCGAGGCGCCGAAGATGCCGAGGATGCCGACCACATACATCGAGCGCGAGCCGCCCGGCAGGGTGCGCTGCGCCAGCGCGGTCAACGCCATGATGCCGCCCTCGCCATCGTTGTCGGCGCGCATGATCACGGTGACGTATTTGAGCGTGACCACCAGCATCAGCGCCCAGAACACCAGCGACAGGATGCCCAGCACGGTGTCGTGGTCCGGGGTCAGCCCGTAGTGCGGCGAAAACGCCTCTTTGAGCGTATACAGCGGGCTGGTACCGATATCGCCGAAGACGACGCCGATCGCGCCGATGACCAAGGCGGTCTGGCTATTGGCGGGCGCGTGGCTGGAGCCGGCTGATTTGGGGGTGTGAGACATGAGGTGGGCAGTTTTCGCCAGACAGCGTGAAGAAGATGAGGGAGACAGCACCTATCGAAGGTGCCTGCACTGACGTCACAGGCACCCAAGGTACGGGCTGGCCGCGGGCAAGGATGCGCAGTGTACGGGCCGCCCCTGTCGATGCCGAGTGCCGGCCGCGCCCGCTTTGCAGCCAGGCGATGGTCCGTGGCCGCGCCTAGCGCAGCGCGGCTTGCAGCGCCTTGCGAATGACGGTCGCGACCTCGTCGCCTTCTGCACCGGCGTCGCGCGCCATGCGGGCGGCCTCGGCCGGCTTGTAGCCCAGCTGTTGCAAGGCCACGGTGGCTTCGGAAACGGCATCGGGCCCCAACTGTCCGGTAATCGGTGCACCGCTGCTGAAATCGGCGGCGCGGTCGCGCAGTTCCACCACCATGCGCTCGGCGGTCTTCTTGCCGATGCCGGGAATGCGCGTCAGTGCCGTGATGTCGCCGCTGGTGATCAGGCGGGCGAACTCGTCCACGCTGACCCCGGACAACACCGCCAGCGCGATCTTGGCGCCGATGCCGGTGACCTTCTGCACATCGCGGAACAGCCGCCGCTCGCCCTCGCGCAGGAAGCCGTACAGCGACACGCTGTCTTCCTTTTGCGCGTAATGGGTAAACAGGATCACGTCGCGACCGACATCGGGCAGGTCGTAGAAGGTGCTCATCGGCGCCTCCAGCTCATACCCCACCCCACCCACGTCGATCACCAGCCACGGCGGCTGCTTGTAGGCCAGGATCCCGCGCAGACGGCCGATCATTGGGCACCGCCGTTGTGGTGCGGGGATTGGGGATTGGGGATTGGGGATTGGCAAGAACCCTCGCTGCCGTCAACAACAGTCTCACCCCGACGAAGCGGTGCAGCGCGCGCGGACTCGACTTTGCGAATCCCCAATCCCAAATCCCGAATCCCGATTGTCATTTCTTGCGGCTCCAGGCCTGTTGGGTATTGACGCCCAGGCGTTGCGCGGTGGCGCGCACGTGGGCGTGAGTGATGGCGACCGCCAATGCGTCGGCAGCGTCGGGCTGCAGCTTGCCATTCAAGTTGAGCATGATGCCGACCATGTGCTGCACCTGCACCTTGTCGGCGCCGCCCTTCCCGACCAGCGCCAGTTTGATTTCCTTGGCCGCGTATTCGTGCACGGGCAGGTCGCGCATGACCACCGCGCAGATCGCCGCGCCGCGCGCGTGGCCGAGCTTGAGCGCCGAAGCGGCACTCTTGCCCATGAACACCTTTTCGATCGCGACTTCATCCGGCCGATAGATCTCGATCAACTCGCCCAAGCCCTGCAGCAGGCGCTTGAGCCGCTGGGAGAAATCACCCTCGCCCAGCAGCATCAGCGGCGCGTGGTGCACATGCCGGGTGCGACCGCCCTCGTCGATATCGATGATGCCGATGCCGGTGCGCTGCGAACCCGGATCGATGCCCAGGATGCGGGTCATTGAGCGGCCGGGAATTGGGAGTCGGGAATCGGGAATGGGTAAAGCGGCCTACTGGCGTGCTCGACATTGCCGAGCGATGCAGGATGCTGCTGTTTCGATTCCCGATTCTCCATTCCCGATTCCCGGCGCCTCAGGCGCCAAGCGCCGCTTGATCGACGTTCGAATACACGTCCTGCACGTCGTCCAGGTCTTCGAGCATGTCCAGTAGCTTGCGGACCTGCACGGCGGTATCGCCGTCCACGGCGATGTCGTTGTCGGCGCGGAAGGTGATTTCGGCGTGTGCCGGTTCCAGCCCTGCAGCGACCAGGGCGTCCCTGACCTGGGCGAAGGCGTCCGGGGCGGTCAGCACGTCGATGGCTCCGTCTTCCGGGTACACCACCACATCGTCGGCGCCGGCTTCGATGGCGGCATCGGTGAGGGTGTCTTCATCGATGCCGGCAGCGAAGCTCAGCACGCCCAGGCGCTTGAACATGAAGGCCACCGAGCCCTCGGTGCCCATGTTGCCGCCGCATTTGCTGAAGGCATGGCGCACATCGGCCACGGTGCGCACGCGGTTGTCGGTCAGGCAGTCCACGATCACCGCCACGCCGCCGGGCGCGTAGCCCTCGTAGCGCACTTCTTCGTATTCCACCCCTTCCAGCTCGCCGGTGGACTTCTTGATGGCGCGCTCCATCACGTCCTTGGACATGTTCGACGACAGGCCCTTGTCCATGGCGGTGCGCAGACGCGGATTGTTGGACGGGTCGCCGCCACCGGCGCGGGCGGCCACGCTGATCTCGCGGATGATCTTGGTAAACATCTTGCCGCGTTTGGCGTCGGAGGCGTTCTTGCGGCCTTCGATCGAGGGACCTCTACCCATGAGTGGTTCCAGACTGGCTTCAATGACAGGGCGCGGATTTTACCTGATTGCCTGCCTTCACCGGGGCAGCGCCATCCGCCGGCGCATGTTCACGGCTGGAAGCGGCCGGTGCGCAGAAAGGCCAGCGCCTGTGCGGCGGCTTCGGGCGAGCGCAACAGCCCGCTGTGGCTTGCCCGCACTACGCAATGGTCGCGCAGCCCGGGCAGGCGGGTTTCGGCCAGCGTCACGGTGCCGTCCGAGTCACCTTCAAGGGGGGCGAGCCAGCGACCGATCCCGCGCGCCACGTTGCCGGCCACCTGGCCGATCTCGGCCTGGCCGTCCCAGCGCACAAAACCCTGTTGCAAGATCGCAGCGCTGCGGCCCATCGCCCATCGCCCGCCACGCTGCGCCAGCCCGCGCGCGGCGGCGCTGCCGCACAACGGCGAGCCCAGGCAGACCACGCGACGCACCGGCAGGTCGGGCGCATCCTGCAATGCCTGCAGGGTCATCAGCCCACCCAGGCTGTGACAGATCACCAACTGCACGCGGCTGGCGCGCAGGCGTTCGATCAGATGCGGCACCGCATGCGCGGGGCCGCCGAGCACGCTGGCGTAACCGAACAGCGCAGGCGCCAGCCCGTGGGCACGCATCCGCCGCGCCAATGGCAGCAGCCAGTGCGCGGTGTTCCAGATGCCATGCACCAGCAGCACGTCGGCGGTCGCGGCGCTCGCCTCCTCGCGGGGACTGCGCCGCGGCGGCGCCGGGCTAATGGGTGATGCGCTGGACACTGAGATGGTTACCGGCAGAGGGCGTCAGCTGCGTGTGCGGTGCGCGCTGGATGCCAGGGCCAACGCGCAATGGCAACCGGCGGCAGCACTGGTGCGTTCAGTCCGCTGCCAGCACCGGCCTGCGCCGCAGGATGTATTCGCGGTCGACGATCTTGCCAACCGGAAAATCGTATTCGCCCACCTTTTCGAATCCGTAGCGGGCGTAGAAGCGTTGCGCGCCGAAATTCTCCGACCACACGCCGATCCACAAGGTGCGTGGACCGTCGCGCTCCAACCATTGCAGTGCGGTTTCGAACAATCGGCTGCCCCAGCCGCTGTTCTGATAGTCCTTCAGCAGATACAACCGCTTCAGCTCCCCATCGCCGGGACGCACCTGGTCATGCGGCAGTCCGCAGGGGCCGGCGGCCGCATGGCCGACCAGCAGGTTGTCCATCTCCAGCAGCCAGATCGCGTAATCCGGGTGCGCCAGCACGGTCCGCGCGCGCTCCACGGCATAGGTCTCTTCCAGAAAACCGCGCAGGTCCTCTTCCGGATACAGATGCCCGAAGGTTTCGGTAAAGGTCTGCGCGGCCAGAAGCGACAGCGCTTCGGCATCGTCCGGCGTGGCGCGGCGAATGCGGGTCATGCGGGCCCCTCTGGCAAGTCGACGCGGCAGCTTCTCGCATGCCGCGGCGTTGCTGCAAGTGGGGAATGGAGAATCGGGAATCGGGAATTGTCGAGCGCCCTGCGCGCCGGACACTGGATGCGTCTGCTCGGCTGGTGGTGTGAGCACCCTGAGGTCTTATTGACATGTGCGATGGAGTGGCACAAAAAGCGCTGCATCGCCTGCTTGAGCCTGCGCGCAGTTCCTCTGCAGGTACTGAGGTTTTAGGAAAGTCGCCGTGCGAGATTTGGGGGGAGCGACCTACGCACGCGAGCTGCGCGTGAAGCTGTTCGATCCGCGCGCTGAGTGCAGCGCGGACCGGCCGGCAAAGCCTTGCGCGCAAACTGCTCGCTGCGCATGAGCGCACACGGCCACGCAACGGGCGTGGCCGTGTGCGATGGCGGATCAGACCTGCTTCGGGCGCACCTGCACGTGCACTTCGGCGAGCTGGTCGGCAGCGATCGGCGACGGGGCGTCGGTCATCAGATCCTGCGCGCCGGTGGTCTTGGGGAACGGGATGACGTCGCGAATCGACTCGGTACCGGCCATCAGCGCGGCGATGCGGTCGATACCGAAGGCGATGCCGCCGTGCGGCGGTGCGCCATAGTTCAAGGCATCCAGCAGGAAGCCGAACTTGGCGCGCGCCTCTTCGGCACCGATGCCGAGCAGTTCGAACACTGCGCTCTGCATGTCCGGGCGATGGATACGGATCGAGCCGCCGCCGATTTCATTGCCGTTGAGCACCATGTCGTAGCCGCGCGAGACCGCAGTGCGGGCATTGGCGCGCAGGTCGGCAATATCGTCCACCGCCGGTGCGGTGAAGGGGTGATGCAAGGCGACGTAACGCTGCGCCTCTTCGTCCCATTCGAACATCGGAAAGTCGGTGACCCACAGCGGCGCCCAGCCGTCGGCGATCAGGTTGAACTCCTTGCCGGCCTTCAGGCGCAGCGCGCCCATGAAGTCGGACACCTTGGTGTAGCCGCCGGCACCGAAGAACACGATGTCGCCATTGCCGGCGCCCACATGCTTGAGCAGCGCGGCGAAGGATTCTTCACTGAAGAACTTGGCGATCGGCGAACTGACCTCGCCGGTCTCCGACAGCTTGATGTAGGCCAGGCCCTTGGCGCCGTATTTGGCGGCGTGCGCTGCGTATTCGTCGATCTGCTTGCGCGACAGGCTGGCGCCACCGGGAATGCGCAGCGCGGCGACACGCCCATCGGCATCGTTGGCGGCAGCGGTGAACACCGGGAATTGGCTGGCCTTGACCAGCTCGGCCACGTCGACCAGTTCCAGCGCGATGCGCAGATCCGGCTTGTCCGACCCAAAGCGGCGCATCGCCTCGGCCCAGGTCATGCGCGGGAACTGCGCAGCCAGGTCCACGTCCACCACTTCCTTGAAGATGGCGCGGATCATGTCTTCGACGAAATCCTGCACGTCGCGCTCGCGCACGAAGGCGAACTCCATGTCGAGCTGGGTGAATTCCAGCTGGCGGTCGGCGCGCAGCGCTTCGTCGCGGAAGCAGCGCGCGATCTGGTAGTAGCGGTCGAAGCCGGCCACCATCAGGATCTGCTTGAACAGCTGCGGGCTCTGCGGCAGCGCATAGAATTCGCCCGGATGCATGCGCGCCGGCACCAGGAAGTCGCGCGCGCCTTCCGGGGTGGCCTTGGTCAGGATCGGGGTTTCGATGTCCTGGAAGTCGCGCGCATCCAGATGCCGGCGCAGCGCCTGCACCAGCTTGATGCGGGTGCGCTGCATGCGCTGCATCTCCGGACGACGCAGGTCAAGATAGCGGTACTTCAGGCGGGTTTCTTCGCCCGGATTCTCATGCGCGTGGAACGGCAGCGGCGCGGCCTTGTTGAGGATGCTGATGCGCGTGGCGATCACTTCCACCTTGCCGCTGCGCAGCTTGTCGTTGACCGCATGCCGCGCGCGCACCACACCTTCCACCTGCAACACGTCCTCGTAGCCCAGGCTGGCGGCCACCTTGAACAGCTCTGCGCTGGCGTCGTCGCCGGCCACCGGTTCCACCGTCACCTGCACGATGCCCTCGTGGTCGCGCAGGTCGATGAAGCACACCCCGCCCAGGTTGCGGGCCACGTCGGTCCAGCCGGCGAGAGTGACGGTTTGGCCGATCAAGGTCTCGTCGACCAGGCCGCAGAAGTGGGTACGCATCGAAAGCTCCGCTGAAAACCCGACGCAGGACAGCGCCGGAAAGCCGGATATTCTGGGGCCGGCGGGCGACAGGAGCAAATGCGCGGGCGCTCATGGGCGCTTAAGTCAGCGCCCGGCTGAATAGGCGCCACGCCCCTCCTGCACCAAGGACGACACGATGCTGCGCACTGCCCTGCTGCTCTCCGGCTTCGGCCTGATCACCTTGACCGGCGCCTTTGCCAGCGTCACTGCCAGCGCCCAGGAGCGCGGCTGGAACGGCCCCAGCATCACCTGTTCCAGCAACGACAATCGCCGTCGCGAGTGCGATACGCCGTTCCGCGGCCGCGCGGTACTGGTGGAAAACATCTCTGGCACGCGCTGCATCGAAGGCCGCAACTGGGGCAGCGAGCGCGGCCGGATCTGGGTGGACAACGGCTGTCGCGGCCGTTTCGTCGAAACCCGCAACGGCGGCGGCTGGGGCGGCGGCAATGGCCCCGGCGACTTTGGCGGGGTCGCTGGAACGGTGCGCTGCGAGAGCAACGATCAGCGTCAGAAGATCTGCGATACCGGCTGGCGCCGCGCCATGTTGGTGCGCCAACTCTCCAACACACCCTGTGTGGAAGGCCGCAACTGGCGCCAGGAGGGCGGCCGGATCTGGGTGGACGACGGCTGCCGGGGCGAATTCGCACAGGCCCGCGGCGGCGGCTGGGACGGCGGTTATGGCGGCCGCGACGACCGCCCCGGCAACGGCTACACCATCACCTGCGCCAGCGACGACCGGCGCCTGCGCGCCTGCGCCTGGGATGGCCGCTATGGCCGCCCGGTACTGACCCGCCAGTTATCGGACACACGCTGTGAGGAAGGCCGCAGCTGGGGATACGACGATCGTCGCGCCACGGTGTGGGTCAACGATGGCTGCCGGGGGCGTTTCGAGGCGCGCTGAGGCAGCGAATGGGCGCGCCGCGTGCGGCTGGGTCCAGGGGTTGGGACTTCCGCCCTGCCAGCGGCTGCGGCGCGCTGGTCCGGCTCAGGCGGGGTCGGACGCTGGCTTGGCGGCTGGCTTGCTCTCCGCGGTCGCCGCCGGTTTGGCATCGCCACCGGTGCCGCTGCTTTCGGTGAGGTTCTTCTTTTTCTCGCCGGCGGACTTGAAGTCGGTCTCGTACCAGCCGCTGCCGGACAGGCGGAAAGACGGCGCGGTGACCTGGCGCTTGATCGTGGCCGCGGCGCAGGCCGGGTAGGTTTGCGGATCGGGGTCGGCCATTTTCTGTAGGCGGTCGAATGCGTGGCCGCAGGTAGTGCACTGGAAACCGTAGATGGGCATGGCAAGGATCAGCCGAAGACGTTGCAAGGGGCGCAAATTCTAGACGCATGCGGGCTGGCAAGTGCAGTGCCTGGCGACGGGCAGCGGGCCGCCGCTGATGCGTGTACATGGCCGGCGCCAGGCGACGGCGGCAATGCGCGATGGCCGCTTCGACAGCCGCACATGTCGATGCGCTGGCTTACCGACGCAATGCCGTACCACGCTACGCGCAGGCATGGCTGGCGGCAGCATGGCGGCGAGTGCGGCGCACGCCCCCTCTGCGTGCGCGCCATGCGCGCCACGCATGCATGGGTTGCGCACCCAAGCAACGCAACGAATGCGCAACCACAAAACCGCGGGCTGCGGCAATCACATCCCCACGCAATCGCTAAAAACGCGCACGCGCCAACGGCGCCGATCGAGCCGCACCGACCAGGCTGCTACACTCGAACACGTGATCGACGCGCCTTTCCCCCCACGAGGGCCGCATCCATGTTGCGGTTGACTGCCTTATTGCTTGGCGTTGCCCTGCTGCTCACCGGTAGCGGGTTGCTGGGCACCCTGCTCGCCGTGCGCGGCGATCAGGCCGGTTTCGATGCGCGGGCGTTGGGGTTGATCATGTCCGGCTACTTCGCCGGCTTCTTTCTCGGCACCTTCTTTGCACCACCGCTGATTCGCCGCATCGGCCATATCCGCGCATTTGCGTTTTATGCGGCGCTGGCAGCCATTGCGGTGTTGCTGCATCCGATCTGGTTGAACGCCTGGGGCTGGGGCGTGCTGCGCCTGGTGACCGGCGCGGCGCTGGTCGGCCTGTATACGGTGATCGAAAGCTGGCTCAACGCCGAGCCGGACGCGCGTCGGCGCAGCCGGGTGTTTTCGGTCTACATGGCGATCAATCTGTCGGCGCTGGCACTGGGCCAGGTCCTGCTCACCATCGGCGATGCGGGCGCACCGGCGATGTTCACGCTGACGGCGATCCTGATCTGTGCGGCAATGATGCCGGTGATGACCACGCGCCTGATTCCGCCCGAAGTGCCGCATGTCTCGCGCCTGCGACTGAAAACGCTGTACGCGTTGGCGCCGGTGGCAACCATCGGCGCGGGACTGTCGGGCCTGGCGATGGGTGCGTTCTGGGGCTTGTTGCCGGTCTACGCCAACCGCATCGGACTGGATGCCGACGGCGTGGCGATGTTCATGCTCACCGCCATCGTGGGCGGTGCGGTGCTGCAGTGGCCGATCGGGCGCATCAGCGATGGGCATGACCGCCGCATCGGCCTGGTGACCGTGAGCGCGCTGGCCGCTGCCATCGCGATCGCTGCCGCATTGCCGATGGTGCAGACGCAGACCACCGTGCTGTTCGTGCTGTTCTTCGTCTATGGCGGGTTGGCGTTTTCGCTGTACCCGTTCGCGGTGGCGCACATGCTCGATTACCTGCCGCGCGAAGACCTGCTGTCCGGCAGCAGCAGCTTGTTGCTGGTGCATGGCGTAGGTGCGGCGATCGGCCCGGCGTTGGCGGGCGGTGCCATGCAGAAATTCGGCCCGGCCGCGCTGCCGGTGTACTTCGCAGTGATGCTGTTGGCACTGGCTGGATTCACGCTATCGCGGCTGCTGCGCTTCGCCCGCCGCCGCACCCATCCGATCGCCTTCCGCCCGATGCTGCGCACCACGCCGTCAGCACTGGAGTTGATGCCGGAAACACAGCAGACCGAAGCGCCGCCGCACGCCAGGCACCGCTGACAACACTGTTTCGCGCTGTTTTCCAGGATGCTTGAACGGTTCGATCAGCGGACTGCAGAGGTGCGGCTGCGACCAGCACTGCTTCGATAAATCCCGACACTTTGCGCGCTCTGAAAAGCGATTGAATGCTGTTGCTGCGTCGGCGGCAGGCGGATGATCTGTTGCTTGGCTGCAGGGCCCTTGCACGCCAACTATCGCGGGACACGCTGCAAGTACGTCCTTGTCAGCTCCGTGACGGCATCCATGCCGCCAAGGGTCCCGCGACGGTAAGCGGGCAAGGACCAGTCGAGTTGGTCGGTGCGCATAGCTCTCAATAAACAGCCAGGAAACCGTCTGGCGCGGTGTCCTCACCGCTTGCGGGACCGTTGGTGGCATGGATGCCGCATCGAGCCCCCATGGACGGGTTGACGGCGTGTCCCGCAAGCGGTGAGGGCACCGCGCCCGCGACCGACTCAGCTTCTGACTCAACCCGCTGACCAAACCCAAACCCGCTTCGCCCAACGGTTTCGTTAGCGCGCCTGGAAACATCCAAACAGCACTAAACAGTCGTCGCTTCACAACCCAGGCTGCGAACATCCAACGAGTGATCGAGACCACGCTTCCAGCGCGGTCATCATCACGCAACGCAATCGCGGCAGTCTTCCCAGATCCCCTTCCCCGCTGTGGATTTCAATGGATTCGATGTCCTCCTTGCGCGTGCGCCATCCTGCCACGCTCGCGTTACTGCTGGTTCCGCTCACCCTGCCCGCGTACGCACAGCAGGTTCCCGACGGCGCAACCCCCGACCCGGCCGCAGCCGTACCGGCCAGCGCTGACGAGCAAGTATCGACGCTGGATCAGGTGCAAGTGGTCGGCCAGGCAATGACCTATTCCAAGACCTCCGTCAGCAAGGAGATGCTGGACCGCCAGTTCGTGCTCGGCAGCGTCAACGATGCGCTCAACGAACTGCCCGGCGTGGTGGTGACCGAAGCCGATGCCTTCGGCTCGTCGGATTGGGGCACGCAAATCAGCATGCGCGGCTTCGTCAGCAATCGCGATACGCAGCAGATCGGCACCACGATCGACGGCGTGCCCAATGGTGGCTCGGCGTACGGCGGTGGCTCCAAGGCCAACCGCTTTATCGACATGCCGGATCTGGAAACGGTGGAAGTGAGCCAGGGCACCGCCGACATCGCCTCGCGCTCCAACGAGGCGCTGGGCGGCACCTTGAATTACCTCACCAGCGAACCGCTGGAAACGCAGCGTGTGCGCGTGATCGGCGGCATTGGCGATAACCAGGCGCGCAAGTACTACGCGCGCTACGACACCGGCCTGATCGGCGGCAATACGCGTGCATGGGTCAGTGGCTCGTCGGCACGCAACGACGACTGGATCGACGGCAGCGGCCACACCAGCCGCGATCACCTGGCCGGCAAGTTCGTCAGCGTGTTGAATCAGTGGACGCTCAGCGGCTACGCCTCTTACGACGATGCCGACGAATCCGAATACGCCAGCGTGACCCCGCAGCAATTCGCACGCGACCCCGAGCACGACCTGCTGACCGGCACGCTCACCGGCATTCCGTATCTGGACCAGAACTATCGCTCCGGCTCGCGTGCATTACGCAAGAATACGTTTGGCTACGTGCGTGGCGCGTTTGATGGCGGCAGCGGCTTCAAGACCACGCTGACCGGCTATGCCCACCGCATGCAGGGGCGCGGCGACTGGATTCCGCCGTATCTGGTGGATGTCAGCAACGATGGCGCCGGCATGCCGGAATCCGAGGCGCGTGGCGGCAACACCGTGTATGGCGGCAGCGATCTGGGCAAGCTGTATTACCTCACCCCCGGCGGCGCAGCTGCCACCATGCTGGCCGGCTGTGCCGGCAGCGATGCGATGCCGGCCCAATCCAATCCGGCCTGCTATCCGGCCGGTTCGGTGCCAGTGCAATCGTATCGACATAGCCACTACGACAATCACCGCGCCGGCGCGATGGCCGATGTGGAATGGCGGACCGATCTCGGCGCCATCGACAACACCGTGCGTGCCGGTGCCTGGCTGGAGCGCGTTGAGCGCAGCGTCACCCGCGACTGGCACCGCCTGCTCAACGTCGGCACCAACATCAGCTTCGATCATCAGCCGTATTGGGTGCAGTTCAAGGATAACTACCAGACCGACGAGCAGATGTATTACCTGGAAGACGTGATGCGCTATGGCGCATTCGCCTGGCGCGTAAGCGTAAAGCAATTCTTCGTCGACCAGACCCGCGACCGCCGCATCGGCGATGCGCAGCACCTGCAATCGGATTCGCATTCCGACCCGCTGCTGTCGGCCGGCCTGACCTGGACGACACCGGTGCAGGGCCTGGAAGCCTTTGCCGGTTACTCGCAGAACTTCGCCGCGATTCCGTCCGGCGTGCTGGGCGAAACCGACCCGGTCGCACTGAGCCGGGTGAAACCGGAAACCGCCGACAACATCGAACTCGGCCTGCGTGTCAGCCGCTGGCCGTTGACCGGCAGCGTCACGCTGTACGACATTCGCTTCGACAACCGCATCGTGTATGTGCCGGCCAACTTCGTCACCGGTATCGATTACCTGGGCGAAACCGACGGCGTGTACGAAAACTTCGGCGGCGTGCATGCGCGCGGCGTGGAAGCAGCGCTGGGCTACGGCTGGGACAACGGCTGGCGCATCAATGGCGCCTACACCTACAACAAGGCCGATTATCTCGGCAGCGGCGATGCCGCGCGCGATACCGCATTGGAGATCACGCCCGGTGCACAGGTGGTCGGCCAACCGCGCAATACGCTGGTGGTGTCGGCCGACTGGCGCGGTCAGGCATGGCGCTTCGGTGTCTCCGGACGCTACCTGGGCAAGCGCTACCTGGACGCATCCAACCGCGCCGCACTCGATGGCGTGACCACCTTCGATGCCAATCTGGGGGTGGAGCTTTCGCAACTGACCTCGCAGCTCAAAGGCCTGCAGCTGGCGCTCAACGTCAGCAACCTCACCGACAAGCGCTATCTGGAAGGCGTGGACGGCAGCGACAGCGCCTTTATTGCCGCACCGCGCACCGTGGGCCTGACCCTGACGCTGGACCTGTAACGGTGAACTGCCATGCTATGCGATGCCCGCACCAGACATCGGTGCGAGCGGTCCTTCCGATGCGATGAGCCCACATGATCGATCTGCCCCGACGCCGCCTGCTGCAAGCCGGCTTCACCAGCGGCGCGGCCGCATTGCTGCCCAGCATCGCGCGCGCCGCCGCCATCGCGCCGGACCGCCGCAACGGCACGCTGGAGGATCTTCAGCATGTGGTGATCCTGATGCAGGAAAACCGCGCGTTCGATCATTACTTCGGCGCGCTGCCCGGGGTGCGCGGGTTCGGCGACCGTTTCCCGATTCCTGCGCCGCCCTTGCCGGGCGCACCGGCGCGCACGGTGTGGCTGCAACCCAGCGAGGACGGCCGGCAGTGGCTGACGCCGTTCGCGTTGGACACCGCCGCGCAGTTCGGCTTCATGCGCGTCAAGGGCACCCCGCATAGCTGGCCGGATGCACAACAGGCCTGGGACCATGGCCGGCTCGGGCACTGGGCCGCCGCCAAGCACAATCATGCGCTGGGCTATTACACGCGCGCGGACATTCCCTTCCAGTACGCGCTGGCCGATGCCTTTACCGTCTGCGATGCGTACCACGCTGCGATCCAGACCGGCACCAATTCCAATCGCGTGTTCCTGTGGACCGGCGGCAACGATCCGCAGGCGCGCGCAGGCGGCCCGGTGATCGGCAATTCGCACGACAACTTTGCGGAACTGGGCGGTTTTGCCGAGCCATATCACTGGGGCACCTACGTCCAGGCGCTGCAGCACGCCGGTGTGTCCTGGCAGATCTATCAGGACATGGCAGACAACTTCACCGACAACCCATTGGCCGGCTTTGCGGCATTTCGACAGGCGTACAGCGCCGCGCCCGGACACGACCCGCAACTGCGCGCGCGTGGCGTGAGCACGCGCGGTCTGGCGCAGCTGCGCGAGGACGTACTGGGCGGGCGCCTGCCTGCGGTGAGCTACATCATTGCCGATGCGGCCGGCAGCGAGCATCCGGATCCGTCCAGCCCCGCCCAGGGTGCGGCCTACACCGCACGCGTGCTGGATGCGCTCACTGCCGATCCGGCGGTGTGGAGTCGCACCGCCTTGCTGGTGATGTTCGACGAGAACGACGGCTTCTTCGAGCATGTGCCGCCGCCCGCGCCACCGTCGCCGGATGCACGCGCAACTGGCGGGTTTGCCGGCGCATCGACGATTGCCACCGACGACGACTATCACCGCCACCCGGCACCGGGCGAACAGAAAGTGGATCTTCCCGCGCTACGCGGGCGGCCGTATGGGCTTGGCCCGCGCGTGCCGATGTATCTGGTCTCGCCATGGAGCCGCGGCGGCTGGGTGGATTCGCAGGTGTACGACCACACCTCGGTGCTGCGTCTGCTGGAACGCCGCTTCGGCGTGCCTGCGCCGGAGATCACGCCCTGGCGGCGTGCGGTGTGCGGCGACTTGACCAACGCCTTCGATTTCCGCCAGACCGATGCGCGCCCCTTCGCCGCCGCGCTGCCCGATGTCGGCGCAACCGCAGCGCGCGCAGCAGCCTTGCGCGAGCACGCACTGCCGCCGTTGCCGGCCACGTTGCAGCCGCCCGAGCAACCGTTCGGCGTGCGCCGCTCTCGCGCGCTGCCGTATCGTCCCAGCGTGGAGCTGATCTACCTGCCCGAGCGCGGCGAAGTGAACCTCCGCATGGCCAACGCGGGCGCGGCGGCGGTGCTGCATGTCCACGACCGCTTCGATCTGGCCGCAATTCCGCGCCGCTATACGGTGGGGAATGGCGCCACCGTGGACGGCACGTGGACCACCTACGACGGCCGCTACGATCTGTGGCTGCTCGGTCCCAACGGCTTCCATCGTCACTATCGGGGCGATGTGGGTGCACCGCTGCTGGTGGCCGAGATGGCGCGGGATCCGAACGATTCCGCATCCGTGTCGCTATCGCTGCGCAATGCTGGCAGCACGGCCCTGCAGGTGGAGCTGCAACCGGGCGCGTACGCAGCCGCACAGCCGCACGAACGCCTCAGCATTGCACCCGGCACCACTGAACAGCGGCACTGGAAGGCGGCGGCAACCGGCGGCTGGTACGACCTGTGGGTGAACCACGACGGCGTGGCCCAGCGTCTGGCCGGGCGCATCGAAACCGGCGCAGACAGCGTCAGCGACCCGGCCATGGGTGGGCCGGCGCGGCTGCAGCAAGAGCTGCCTGTCTTGACCGGCGCACTCGATTAAGAGCGGCTTACCCAACGACTGCGCGCTCCGCCACGCGTGCGCGGTCGACGCCAGGTGCGGCATGTCCCACGCGTACACGGCGGTTCCGAGCGCAAGGTCCACATCCGCCGGACGACTACTCGCTACGTTTTGGTAGCCGCTCCAAGCCTTTGCGGCTCTGAATGCGCTGAGCGTGCAGATGGCTGCGCGGTCGGCGGGCTTGCGCACGGTTGCACTCAGCGCGCGCCAGGTGCGTCCGGCAGGGCAACCATCGCTGACCAGGTTTCCACCAGCGGCGGCCCATGTGCGATCGGCAGTGTGGCCGCGCGCAGGCCGAACGCAGCAGATGTCCGTCCCTTCCAGAACCATGGCCAGGACTTGATCGCTACCGCCGGGGAACACCAGCACCGCCGCACGGGTGTTGCGACCCTTGGGCGCGTAGACCGTCATTGTCGGGCGGATGACAGCGCTCACCTTGGTCCATGGGAAGCGCCCCTCGCCGATGCCCACCGCCGCTGGCTTCGGATGGCAAACCGCATCAGGCACCGCTTGCGGCCAGAGCGGTATCTCGACCTAGCCAGGCGCTGGCTGCCAGGCAGCGGCCATTACGAGCCCATGCACAAACAACAGCGCAACCGCCGCACACCAATGACGCAGCTTGATTTGCGCTGTGAACTGCTGAAAAGCCGACAGGTAACAGCGAGCACGTCGTGGGTTCACACGCGAATGAAACGTGGAAAACAGTTGGCGGTTGCACTCAACCTGCGATGCTCTCGCGTACCGCAACTGCCACCGCCTTCAACGCCGCATCGCGTGCCGCGTCGTCGACCTTGGCGCCGTTCAAGTACGTGGTCAGCAGCAGTGGCCCCCTGCCCTTCGGCGGCCAGAGGATGGCGATGTCGTTGCGCGTGTCGGTGCCGTTGCTGCCGGTCTTGTCGCCGATCTTCCAGCCGGCCGTGAGCCCCGCACGCAGGCAATCGTCTCCGGTGCGGTTGTCGATCATCCAGTCGGTCAGCTGTTTGCGCGAGGCTGGCTGCAGCGCGTCGCCAAGCAGCAGCGTGCGCAGCGTGGCCGCCATTGCCGCAGGCGTGGTGGTATCGCGGGGGTCGCCGGCGGCGAACCCATTCATCTCCGGTTCGTAGCGGTCGGTGCGGGTCTGGGCATCGCCGATGCCGCGCAGGAATGCAGTCACGCCGGCCGGGTCGCCAACCAGCGGGAACAACAGATTGGCGGCAGGGTTGTCGCTGTAAATCATCGTGGCCCGGCACAGTTCGCCGATACTCAGCGAACCGCCGACATGGCGTTCGGTCACCGGGGCATGCTCGAGCATGTCGGAAGCGCGGATCTTGACCTGCCGTGCCAGCGTCAGCTTGCCCTGGTCCACCTGCTGCAGCACCGCGGCAGCCAATACAAATTTGAAGGTGCTGCACATCGGAAAGCGCTCGTCCTCGCGCTGCCCGAGGCGCTTGCCGGTGGCGCTGTCGAGCAGGCAGATGCCCAGGCGGCCGCCAGTGCCACGTTCGATCTGCGCCCACCGTGCCCGCAGCATGTCGTCCACGTTCACCGCGGGGGTGAGCGCACACGCGGGTCTGGACGCTGCAAGCAGCACGCCCGCGCCGGTTGCGTACAGGAACTGTCGCCGATTCAACATGCGGTTGCCTCCTTGAGAGAGCCCGCAGTATCGATGCGCACGACGCAGCCGACCATCGCGATGTTTCGATCTCAGGCATGAATTGGACTAATCTCTGCCCATGCCCCGACCCCGCCTGCCGCTCAATGCCCTGCGCGCGTTCGAAGCCGCCGCGCGCCATCAGAATCTGACCCGCGCGGCCAACGAGTTGTGCGTCAGCCAGGCCGCGCTGAGTCACCAGATCAAGGCGCTGGAGCAGCAGCTGGGCACCAGCCTGTTCCACCGCCTGCCGCGCGGGGTGGCACTGACCGACGAAGGCGCCGCGCTGGCACCGGTGCTCGGCGAGGCCTTCGACCGCATCGCCGCCACCTTGGAACGCTTCGCCAATGGCCGTTACCGTGAGGTGCTCAGCGTGGGCGTGGTCGGCACCTTCGCCACCGGCTGGCTGTTGCCGCGGCTGGCGGCATTTCATGCAGCGCATGCGGATATCGAGCTGCGCCTGTCCACCCACAACAACCGCGTCGACCTGGCCGGAGAAGGCCTGGATCTGGCCATCCGCTTCGGCGATGGCGACTGGCAGGGCCAGGTTGCCGAAGCGGTGATGGAAGCGCCCTTTGCGCCGGTGTGTGCGCCGGCAATGGCGCGCGGCTTGGGCGTGCCGGAGGATCTGGCGCGCGTGCCGTTACTGCGCTCGTATCGTCTGGATGAGTGGCCGCAGTGGTTTCGCGCGGCGCGTGTGACGGAGGTGCCCGCGCGCGGCACCATGTTCGATTCGTCGCTCACCCTGGCCAGCGCAGCGGCAGCCGGTGCCGGCGTGGCGTTGTTGCCGCTGCCGATGTTTCGCCAGGACCTGGATGCCGGGCGCCTGGTCTGCCCGTTCCCGATCGCCATCGATGCCGGGCGCTACTGGCTGACGCGGCTACGCTCGCGGCCGCAAAGCGACGCCGGGCGCCGGTTGCGCGATTGGCTACTGGCCGAACAGCACGGCAGCAGCTGAGCAGCACTGCCGCGCTTAGGACGCCTTGGACGTCTTTCCCACCTGCACCGCCAGCTGACGAAACGCCTCGTACTGCGCCCTGTCGGCGAACCAGTGCGGGCAGAACAGCTCGAACAGCCGGTCGTTGTGGTACAGCAGCAGCACCCGCTCGTTTTCGCGGATGCGGATGTAATCGGACCAGGGGCGACGCAGATGGCCGTCCGCCCAGGTGATTTCCAGTGCGTTCTCGTCCCATGCATAGGTGTAGGGATGCCGCAGCGCGGCCTGCTGCGCGTGCAGGCGTTTGATCCGCCGTGGCAGGCCCCACACGTGCAACAGCGCCAGGCCGATCAACCCGCCGCCACCGCTGCCGATCAGCACCTGGCCAATGATCTCGTTCGCGTCACTCAGTTGCAGCACCACTACGCCGACCAGCAGCAGAACAGCCAGAAACACCATCACACGTTTGGACGACTGACGCGCATGCAGGCGCTGTGCGGCCAGATGGTCTTCCAGGCTGATGGTGGCGGTGATCATGGGCAACCTCCTTGTTGGGCTCCAGGCGCAGCGTAACCCAGCGGTATTTGTCGTGACTAACGACAGGTAGCGCAATCGGCAGGCGGGTACGAACCGTGCGCAGAACCACAACGTAAGAGGGTTACCTGCCGCACCGCGCACCGGCCGCAGCCACCCGATGGCTGCGCAGTCGTATTGTCAGCCGCTCTTACGCACCGTCGATCAACTCCATCCACGCCGCCTCTGCCTCAGCCAGCTGCAGCGCGGTTGCTTCGCGGTCGCGTCCGAGCACGGCCATCTTCTCGCTGTCGGCGTAGTTGCCGGGATTGGCCAGCTCGCGATCCAGCGCAGCAAGCGCCGCTTCCAGCTCGCCGACGCGCTTTTCGGCGCTGGCCAGCTTGTGCGGGTTGACGGCTTTTTTCGGCGGCAGCGGCTTGGTGGGCGGTGGCGGAGTCGGCGCCACTTCGGCCATCTTCTGCTTGGTGCCCTGCGCAGCCGGGCGACTACGCAACCAGGCCGCGTATTCGTCCAGGTCGCCGGCGAACGGCTCGACCACGCCATCGGCCACGCGCCAGAAACTGTCGCAGACCAGGCCGATCAGATGGCGGTCGTGCGAGACCATCACGATGGCCCCCTCAAAATCGCTCAGCGCCTCGGCCAGCGCTTCACGCATTTCCAGGTCCAAGTGGTTGGTCGGTTCGTCGAGCAGCAGCACGTTCGGCTGCTGCCAGGCGATCAACGCCAGCGCCAGACGCGCGCGCTCGCCGCCGGAGAAGCCATCCACCACTTCGAAGGCGCGGTCGCCGGCGAAATTCCATTTACCCAAAAAATCGCGAAACGCCTGATTGGCGCCATCCGGCGACAGCTCGCGGAAGTGGTCCATCGGCGATTGGCCTTCGTGCAGCGATTCCACCGTGTGCTGGGCGAAGTAACCGATGCGCAAATCCGGATGCGCGCTGCGCTCGCCAGATAGTGGCGCCAGCTCGCCCACCAGCGTTTTGACCAGCGTCGACTTACCCGCGCCATTGGGCCCAAGCAAACCAATCCGGTCACCCGCCTCTAGCCCGAATCCAACATCATGCAGCACGGTAATGGCATCGCTGGAACCACGCTTTTGCGATTCCCCATTCCCGATTCCAGAATCCCGCGGCGCAGCGGCATAGCCGCAAGCGGCATGATTCAACCGAATCAACGAAAACGGCAGACGATTGGGCTGCGCGAACTGGATGCGAAACTCGCGCTCGGCGCGCACCGCCTCGGTGCCGGCCATCTTGGCCAGGCGCTTCATGCGGCTCTGCGCCTGGGTCGCCTTGCTGGCCTGCGCCTTGAAGCGGTCGATGAAGCTCTGCAGATGCGCGCGCTCGGCCTGTTCCTTGCCGTGCGCGATCTGTTGCTGACGCAAATGTTCGATGCGCTGGCGTTCGAAATCGGTGTAGCCACCGACATACAGCTTGGCGGTGCCGCCATGCAGGTGCAGGGTGTGGGTGGCCACGTTGTCGAGAAATTCGCGGTCATGCGAAATCAGCAGCAGCGTACCCGGGTACTTGAGCAGCCACTGCTCCAGCCACAGCACCGCATCCATGTCCAAGTGGTTGGTCGGTTCGTCGAGCAGCAGCAGGTCGCTGGGCATCATCAGCGCGCGCGCCAGATTCAGCCGCACGCGCCAGCCGCCGGAGAACGACGACACCGCGCGATGGTGCGTGTCTGCTGGAAATCCCAGACCGTGCAGCAACTTGCCGGCGCGCGCTTCGGCGTCGTAGGCACCGATCTCGGCCATTTTCTGGTGTGCGTTGGCCACCGCCTCCCAGTCTTCGCGCGCGGTGGCTGCGGCTTCTTCCTGCAGCACCGCGGAGACTTCGATGTCCCCGCCCAGTACGAACGACAGCGCCGGGTCGGGCAAGGACGGGGTTTCCTGCGAAACGCTGGCCGTGCGCACTTTGCCGGGCAGATCGACATCGCCCTTGTCGGCCTCCAGCTCGCCCTTCACCGCAGCGAACAGGCTTGACTTGCCGGTGCCGTTACGGCCCACCACACCGACGCGGTAGCCGGCGTGCATGGTCAGGTCGACATTGGAGAGCAGCAGACGCTCGCCGCGTCGCATGGAGAAGTTACGCAGGGAAATCATTGATGGACAGTCCAATAGAACGAAAAGGAATGAGCAGATGAGCAGCATTCCTGCGACGCCATTCTAGCGTTAACGAATAATTAGCGCCTTCAGCGTGGCCGCCGTCTTCTTCGCCCTCCCGCGACCGCCGCCTGCCTAGCCTAGCCTTGCCTGGTCCTGCCTGGACCCACGTTTTTGGAGTTGTCATGAACACCCCCGTTTCCGCGCTTGCGACCGCCGTGGTCGCTGCACTGCTTGCCTCCCCCGCCCTGGCCCAGACCGCCGCGCCGGCGACTGCCCCGGCCAACACCCTGGATACGGTCATCGTCACCGGCACCCGCGTGTCGGACCGCACCGTGGCCGAGTCGCAGTCGCCGATCGACATCATCAGCGCCGAATCGCTGCAGGCCACCGGCACCCCGGAACTGGCCACCGCGCTGGCGCGCGCCCTGCCCTCGTTGAACTTCCCGCGCCCGGCGCTGAGCGATGGCACCAGCGCGATCCGCCCCGCGCAGCTGCGCGGCCTGTCGCCCGATCAGGTGCTGGTGCTGGTCAATGGCAAGCGCCGCCATACCTCCTCGCTGCTCAACCTCAACGGCACCATTGGTCGCGGCGCGGCGGCGGTGGATCTGAACACCATCCCGGTCGCGGCCATCGCACGGGTGGAAGTGCTGCGCGACGGCGCCTCGGCCCAATACGGCTCCGACGCCATTGCCGGTGTGGTCAACATCGTGCTCAAGGGCGCAGAAAAGGGCGGCAGCCTGCAAGCCGGCTTCGGCCAGTATTCGGCGGGCGACGGCAACAACTACGAGCTCTCCGGCGACACCGGCGTGGCCTACGGCGGCGACCGCGGCTGGCTGCACGTCGCCGCCCAGCTCAACCAGCAGGATCCCACCGACCGTGCGCGCGCCTATGCCGGCGCGCCCAGCGTCTCGCAGCCGGCAGTCGGCCAGAAGGCGTTCAAGATCGGCGACCCGGAGGTCAATGCGCAGGCGGTCTCGGCCAATACCGAATTCGCCTTCAGCGACAGCATCACCGGCTATGCGTTCGCCACCGCCAGCAACCGCGACATCACCTCGTTCGCGTTCTTCCGCGCGCCGGGCAGCACCACCCAGAATATCTTGTCGATCTATCCGCAGGGCTTCCTGCCGGAAATCCAGACCTACGCCAAGGACCGCTCGCTGGTGGCCGGCGTGCGCGGTTCCACCGCCAGCGGTTGGGACTGGGACGCCAGCTACAACTACGGCTACAACCGCATCGATTTCCATACCCGCAATACGCTCAATGTGAGCCTGGGCCCGACCTCGCCCACCTCGTTCTACGACGGCGCGCTGGAAACCACGCAGAACATCGTCAACCTGGACGTCAAGCGCGGTTTCGACTGGGGCCTGGCCTATCCGGTGACGGTGGCCTTCGGCGCCGAGTACCGCAACGAAAAGTGGAACCAGTCACCGGGCGAAGTGGGCTCGTATTTCCAGACCGGCACACTGGCCGGCGGCGCGCAGGGCTTCGGTGGATTCGCGCCCAGCGTCTCGGGCCAGTACTCGCGCGACAGCTACGCGCTGTATGCGGATCTGGAAGCCGACTTCACCGACAAGTTCTCTGCCGGCCTGGCCGGGCGGTACGAGGACTTCAGCGATTTCGGCAGCCAGGCCTCGGGCAAGTTGTCGGCGCGCTACGCCTTCACCGACAGGATCGCGTTGCGCGGCACGGTGTCGTCGGGCTTCCGCGCGCCATCGCTGGCGCAGCAATATTTCCAGTCCACCAGCACCACCTTCCTGGCCGGCAACCCGAACCCGTTCGAGATCCGCACCTTCCCCGCCGACAGCAACGTAGCGCGCGCGCTCGGCGCCGAACCGCTGGATGCGGAAACCTCGCTGTCCTACAGCCTGGGCCTGGTGCTGCAGCCGACCGATGCGCTCTACCTCACCGTGGATGCATACCAGATCGATGTGGACGACCGCATCGTGCTGTCGTCCAACCTCACCGGCACCGGCGTGCGCAGCCTGCTGGAATCGCAGGGCATCTTCGGCATCAACGGCGGGCGCTACTTCACTAATGCAGTGGACACGCGCACGCGCGGCGTGGACGTGGTGGGGAGCTACCGCTGGCAGCTGGCCGCCAGCAGCGTGGACCTGACCGCCGGCTACAACTACTCGGAAACCGAGGTGCGCAGCGTGGCCGCCAACCCGGCAGCGTTGTCGGCCAACGGGCTGAGCCTGGAGCGCATCGACCGCACCGAGCGTGGCCGCATCGAAGAAGGCTTCCCGCGCGACAAGTTCCTGATCAACGGCAGCTGGAACCTGGAGCACTGGACGCTGGCACTCGGGGCCACGCGCTACGGCAAGTACAGCACCCGCCCGGCAGACGCGAGCAACGACCAGACCTTCGGTGCCAAGTGGGTGGTGGATGCATCGGCCAGCTACAAGGTCGACCGTTGGACGCTGACGCTGGGCGCAGACAATGTGCTGGATGAATATCCGGACGAAAACAGCTTCGCCAATTCCACCAGCGGGCAATTCCCCTACAGCAACCTGTCGCCGTTCGGCTTCAACGGTGCGTATGTGTATGGGCGCATCAACTACCGCTGGTAAGCGCTGCGCTTGAGCAGCCGATCTCGTCCTCGTGATCGTGAGGCGGGCGATGCGATCGGCCATCTCGCGATCAGCACGAGGCATCCGCAGCCTGCGCCGTGATCGAGAACGCGGCGTCGATGCACGCATGGCAATCTTCGACATCGAGAGTCGACCACACGCCCCGGCCAGCCCGGGGCGTGTGCGTATCGGCCAGGCGTTGCCTACGGCCTCTTTGGAGCGGCAAACACACTCACTGCCAGCGCCAGGCGGACGCAGCCGGTGCTCGGTGCTCGGTGCTCGGTGCTCGGTGCTCGGTGCTCGGTGCTCGGTGCTCGGTGCAGCATCGACCATGCGTGCACCGCGGTTGGTGTGCGCCGTCTGCGCGCACCTGGCAACTACGCGCCACGCTCTGGAAGCCGCCCTGCGCACCGCATCGCTGCGAGGTGAAGAACAGCCGGCAGCTGCGGTGGTATCAACTGTGCTCCCGTCATTGCCGGAGCACGCTCCATGCAAACATCGCAGCTGTCGCGCGGACGCTTGATCGACCATCTGCACCTGGTGGTGCAGGACCTACCGGCCAGCCGGCGCTTCTACCAGGCTGTGCTGGACGTGCTCGGCATTCCGGTCGGTGGCGAAGGCGACGGCTTCTTCTGGGCCGACGAACTGTTCGTCTCCGACCGCAACACGGTGGCACAAGGTGTGCTGACCGGCCGCCATCACCTAGCGTTTCAGGCACGCGATGTGGCGATGGTGCAGGCCTTCCATCAGGCGGCACTCGCCCATGGGGGTCGCGACAATGGTGCGCCCGGCCAGCGCCCCTATCACCCGCACTACTACGCTGCGTTCGTGCTCGATCCGGACGGCAACAACATCGAAGCGGTCTTCCATGGTGTTGCGCAACGCAGTGCAGATGCGGTGCAGATCACATTCTGATGCGCAAGTTTCATAACTGGTATTGCCGTCCACTATGGTGCAAGCGAGCGCCCGCCGCAGCAAGTCTGGTGCACGCGTCGCATCAATTTGGTGCACGATGACAACGTTGCCAGTAGCACGACAGGGATGACAGTTGCTTGCGCAACGTAACCAAAATTTGACATGCGGTTACACGTGGTTAATGGTTGAGAACGCACCGCAGCTGCCGCGATGGACGCGGCCCGGGAGGGGGCCCCTGCGATGCATCCGTTCCCCACTCGGAGTTGTCACCGCATGAATTGCAAGACCAGTCCACTCGCAGTCGCCGTTGTTCTTGCACTGTCGTTTTCCGCTTCAACCGCATCTGCACAGTCGCAGGCGCCGACCCAGAAAACACTCGACACCCTGATCGTGACCGGCACGCGTGTGGCCGATCGCACGGTCGCCGAATCGGCATCGCCGATCGACATCATCTCGCCGCAGGCACTGGAATCGACCGGTACCACCGAATTGGCGACCGCGCTTTCACGCGCGATTCCCTCGCTCAATTTTCCGCGCCCGGCCATCTCCGACGGCTCTGACGCGGTGCGTCCGGCACAGCTGCGCGGCCTGTCGCCCGATCAGGTGCTGGTGCTGGTCAACGGCAAGCGCTACCACAGCACGGCGTTGATCAATCTCAACGATACCCAGGGGCGTGGCTCTTCGCCGGCAGACCTCAACACCATTCCGATCGCCGCGGTGGAGCGCATCGAAGTGCTGCGCGATGGTGCATCGGCGCAATACGGCTCGGATGCCATCGCCGGCGTGATCAATGTCGTGCTCAAGGGCAGCGGCGAAGGCGGCAGCATCAATGGCCGCTATGGCAAGTACAGCGCTGGCGACGGCGAGCAGTATCAGTTGTCCGGCGATGCCGGTTTCAGCTTCGCCGGCACCGGCAAGGTGCACCTGGCCGCACAGGCCGGGCACTCGGATCAGACCAACCGCGCGTTGCCCTTCCAGGGCCGTGTGGAGCAACGTTACGGCGACCCCGACATCGACCAGGGCGCGCTTTCGTTCAACGGCGAATACAGCCCCACCGATTACCTCACCTTCTATTCGTTCGGCATGGTCAGCCGGCGCGAAGTATTGTCCAACGGCTATTTCCGTTTTGCCGGCGATAATCGCAACCGCCCGGAAATCTATCCGGACGGCTTCCTTCCGCAGATCTACAACGTCAGCAAAGACGTCTCGTGGGTAGGCGGTCTGAAGACCTCAACCGAAGGTGGCTTGAACATCGATCTGAGCTACAACTACGGCCAGAACAATCTCACCTTCGATGTGCGCAACAGCTTGAACAACAGCCTCGGCGTGACCAGCCCGACCGACTTCCACGCCGGTACGCTGGAAGTGACACAAAACGTGCTTAATGCCGATTTCACCAAGACGCTGGATTGGGGCCTGGCCTATCCGGTGACGCTGGCCTTCGGTGCCGAATGGCGCGGCGAGAAGTTCAACCAGTCGCCCGGCGATGCGGCGTCCTCGGCCAACGGCGGTATTCCCTCGGCCAACGGATCGTTGATTCCCGGCGCACAGGTGTTCCCGGGCTTCAAGCTCTCCGACGCCGGTTACTACAACCGCAACAGTCATTCGGTCTACGCCGATCTGGAAGCGGATCTGACCGAAAAATTGTCGGCCGGGCTGGCAGGGCGCTACGAGAAGTACAGCGACTTCGGCGACACCGCCACCGGCAAGCTGTCGCTGCGCTATGCCTTTACCGACAAGGTGGCGGTGCGTGCGACTGCGTCCACCGGCTTCCGCGCGCCGTCGCTGCAGCAGCAGAACTTCCAGTCGATCGCCACCCAGTTCCTCAACGTGGCACAGCCCAACGGCACGGTGACCGCGATTCCGTTCGAGATCGGCACCTTCCGTACCGATAACCCTGCCGCGATTGCGCTCGGTGCCGAACCGCTCAAGGCCGAAGAATCCAAGAATTACGGCCTGGGCGTGGTGTTGCAGCCGGTGGAGAATCTGTACATCACGGTGGATGCATATCGCATCGATATCGACGATCGCATCGTGCTGTCTGAAAACCTCACCTCCAATGCGGTCCGCAACTACCTGCAGGCCAATGGCTTCCCGGGCATCGGTGGCGGGCGCTACTTCACCAATGCGGTAGACACCAAGACCCAAGGCGTGGATGCGGTCGGCACCTATCGCTGGAACCTGGATGGCGGCAGCGTAGAGCTGACCTCCGGCTACAACTACAACAAGACCGAAATCAAACGCATCGCCGACAACCCGGCAGCGCTGATGGCGATCGACCCGAGTGCGGTGCGCATCGGCCGCGCCGAAATCGGCCGTATCACCGAAGGCACGCCGCGCGACAAGTTCTTCCTCGGCGGTACCTGGTCGCCGGGCAACTGGTCGTTCACCGGCACCGCCACGCGCTGGGGCGAGTTCAGCACGTTCGGCACCAACGCCGGCAGCGACCAGACCTACGCGGCCAAGTGGACGCTGGATCTGGCCGCGTCCTACAAGTTGGGCGCGTGGAACTTCACCGTTGGTGGCGACAACGTGCTCAACGAGTATCCAGACCGCCAGCAAGCCGGTTTGGGCACGCGCACCTACCTGCCCTACAGCAGCGCCTCACCGTTCGGTTTCAACGGCGCGCTGGTCTATGCAAACGTGAATTACAAGTGGTAACTCCCAAGTGCCGGTCGGCCACGACCGGCACTTGAGTCGCGCGGCACTGCACGTTTGACGTGTCGCCACGTCACCGTCCCTGGCCACCCTCGCATACGTGAGGTGGTCAGGTTAGACGCTCTCCGCTGCACGCTGCACCGCTTCAGCAAGGACGCGCGCAGCAAAGTGCGCAAGGCGCCACACCGCGCGTTGCCGATTGCTGCCCTCTTCGCGCGCACTGCTCCGTACTGCGGCAGCAAGCGGCGCGCAGGCATGGCCGATTACCCGTACGCAGTCTCATTCCCCCGGTATTTACGGTGCTTCGTCGCTACGTCCATCACTCCTTTCGAGCCTTGACTCCCATGCACAACTCCAACGCACTCTCGCTGGCGATTTCAGTCGCACTCACCGTCTGTTCCTTCGCTGCCGGTGCGCAGTCGCAATCGACCCAGCCGCAGAAAACCCTCGACACCCTGATCGTCACCGGTACGCGCGTCAGCGACAGGACCGTGGCCGAATCCGAATCGCCGATCGACATCATCTCCGAGGAGTCGTTGCAGGCCACCGGCGCCACCGATGTCGCCACCGCGCTCGGCAAGCTGTTGCCGTCGCTGAACTTTCCGCGCCCGGCCATCGCCGACGGCAACGACGCCGCCCGTCCCGCCACGCTGCGTGGGCTGTCGCCGGACAACGTGCTGGTTCTGGTCGACGGCAAGCGCTATCACACCTCCTCGCTGGTGAACTACAACCCCTATGTCGGCCGCGGCTCGGCACCGGCCGATCTCAACTCGCTGCCGATGTCGGCCATCGCCCGCATCGAGGTGCTGCGCGATGGCGCGTCGGCGCAATACGGCTCCGATGCGATTGCAGGCGTGGTCAACATCGTGCTCAAGCACGGCGCCGCTGCCGGCAGCAACAGCATTTCGGTCAATGGCGGCATCATGGACAAGGGTGACGGCGCACAGAACGGTATCGACGGCTCGGTCGGCCTGCCGTTCGGCGCCACCAGCGGCGATACCGCGCCTGGCTGGGTGCGACTGTCGTGGAATTACCAGAATTCGATGGACACCAACCGCAGCGAGAACACCAATCGCGCCACCACGCTTGCCGGCGCAGCCAATCCCAGCGGCGTGCCCTACCAGCGCCATGGCGATCCGGATGCCAGGTTCTACCAGGGCCTGGCCGCGTTCGGCTATGACTTCACACCCAACGTCGAACTGTATGGCCATCTGAGCGTCAGCCGCCGCGAAGTGACTTCCAACGGCTACTACCGTGCCTACGACAACAGCGACCGCAATGTGCAGGCGGTGTATCCCAATGGCTTCCTGCCGCAGATCTACAACCCGATCAACGACCGCTCGGCGGTGCTCGGCGTCAAGGGCACCACCGAAAGCGATTGGCATTGGGACGTGTCGGCCACCTACGGCAAGAACGACATGACCTTCAACATCCTCAACAGCATCAACACCAATCTGTACTGGAGCACGGGCAGCTCGCCGACGAACTTCAATTCCGGCGGTTTCGAAACCGAACAGGGCACGCTCAACGCCGACTTCAACAAGTCCTTCGACTGGGGGCTGGCCTATCCGGTCAATCTGGCCTTCGGTGTCGAACACCGCCAGGACCGCTACGAGATCGTCGCCGGCTCGCCGGCGTCGTATTTCTTCGACCCCGACACCATCAACCCGGAGACCGGAAGCCCCTACCCCGGCGGTGCGCAGGTGTTCTCCGGCCTGGAACCCTCGGTGGCCGGCAAGTTCGGCCGCCACAGCAATGCGGCATACGCAGCGCTGGAAGCGGACCTGACCGACAAGCTGTCCGGCGGTATCGCCGGGCGTTACGAGAACTACAGCGATGCCGGTTCCACCCGCTCGGGCAAGCTGTCGGCCCGCTATGCGTTCACCGATACGTTCTCCATGCGCGCAACGGTCTCCAACGGCTTTCGGGCGCCCTCGTTGGCGCAACAGAACTACGCCTCGGTGGTGACCTTGCCGCAGGACGGTCAGCTGATCCAGGTCGGCACGTATCGCACCTCCGACCCGATCGCCGTGCAGCTGGGCGCGCGTCCGCTGAGCCCGGAAAAGTCCACCAATTACGGGATCGGCAGCGTCTGGCAGCCGACCGCCAACTTCACCTCGACGCTGGACGTGTACCAGATCCGCATCTGGGACCAGATCCTGTATTCGGACCAGATCCAGCTCGCCCAGCCGATCGGCCAGGTCGGTGCCGTGCAATTCTTCGTCAACGGCGCCACCAGCCGCACGCGCGGCGTCGACTGGGTCAACAGCTATCGGGCCGATCTCGGTGCCGGCGGCAGCCTCAACCTGAGCGCCAGCGCCAACTACAACAAGACCAAGATCCTGGAGTTGTCCAATCCGAACTTCGGACGCGCCAGCCAGGGCTTGTTGACCGAATCCACGCCACGCACCAAGTACATGCTAGCAGCGGACTGGACCTTGGACGGCTTCTCGCTCAATGGCAATGCCACCCGCTATGGCGCGATCAAGCGCATCGGCGATCCGGCCGACGGCAGCCAGGACCAGACCTACTCGGCGCGCTGGATCCTCAATCTGGCGGCCAACTACACCTGGCAGGCGCTGACCTTCACCGTGGGTGCCGACAACGTCACCAACCAGTATCCGACCAAGGCACAGCTGACCACCGGCTACGATGATCGCGCCAGCGGTCTGCAGTACTCCTCGTTGTCGCCGTTCGGCTTCAACGGTCGCTACTGGTACGGCCGGGTGACCTACCGCTTCTGATCGGCCGGCTCGAGCGAACCTGCCGATCCGGGCATGCGTACACGCAAACACCGCCGAGTGATCGGCGGTGTTTGTGGGTGTGGGCATCTCGATTCGGGTGCAGCGGCCATGCCTCGTCTGCCACGACGATTGCCAGCGCGGTGATTGCCGCTGCGATTCCATCCCGGCACGTCACGTCGCTGCACCGCCTGGCCACAGCTCACCAGGAGGCGAGCAGCGCGTCGACACCGCGCAGGTTGGCGCGATCGTTCCAGCTCAGCGTATCCAGCTGCTCCAGCCGAAGCGCCGGCAGACGCGCAAGCAGGCAGGCCAGCGCGGCTTCCATGTCGATCAGGGCCAGCCGGTTGCCCAGGCAGTGGTGGATGCCGCCACCGAACGACAGCGCGCGGCCCTGCTGGCGGCGGATATCCAGCACCTGCGGGTCGGTGAACTGCAGCGTGTCGTGATTGGCCGCGCCCAGCATCAGATACAGCATGGCGCCCTGGGGAACCGCCACGCCCTCGATCTCGAAATCCTGCAAGGCGGTGCGCGTGGCGATCTGCACCGAGCTGTCGTAGCGCATGCATTCGAGCACCGCGTTGGGAAGCAGGCTCGGGGTTTCCTGCAGCAGGCGCAATTGCTGCGGATGCCGATGCAGGGCGACCAGCGCATTGCAGATCATGTTGGAGGTGGTTTCGTGGCCGGCAAAGAACAGCAGGATCACGTTGGAGACGATCTCCTCCTCGCTCAGGCGGCGGCCGTTGTCCTCGGCCTGGATGAAGCGCGCGATCAGATCGTCGCCGCCATCGCTGCGACGTTGCGCGATCACGCCGTGGAAATACCTCGCCAGCTGGTCGTACGCCACGCTGGTCGCCTGCAGTTCTTCCGCCGTCATCATCGGATCGAAGACTTTTGCCAGCGCGCTGGTCGCGCGGCTCAGCGCGGTGACATCGGCTGCATCGATGTCCAGCATCCGGCAGATGATGGCGATCGGCAGCGGGAACGCGAACTCGGTCAGCAGATCGCAGTGGCCGTTGGCCTGGAAAGCGTCGATCAAGCCGGTGGCGGTATCGCTGGCTACCTCACGCATGAACTCCATCTGCCGAGCACCGAAGGCCTGCGTCATCAGTCCGCGCAACTGGGTGTGCAGCGGCGGATTGAGCAGCAGGAACATGCGGCTCATGCCCTGAAACAGCGGCAGGTGCACCGCCGTCTCGCCGTAGCGCAGACGAATGCTTTGCAGATAGTCGCGGCCGACCCGGCGATCGCCTAGCAGGCGATCGACCATGGCGTAGCGGCCGGACATCAGCCGGCCGTCTGCCACCTGCACCAGTGGGCCTTCCTCGCGCAGGCGTGCGTAGGTCGGATAGGGATCGTGCCGGAACTGGGGTGTTGCCAAATCGCTGAGATGCATGGACTTGCTCATGTGGCATCACCCGCAACGGGAGCGATGCATGCGTGCGCCTGCCGGAGAACGCCGGTGCTTCACTGGAAGCCCGAATTATCGGCATGCGCCATGCCCCGGCCTTGCGCAAGCGCGAAGCGGTGTCGTCAATGTTGAGCCGGCGTGCCGGACTTGCGCCGTGCGTCTCAGCTCGCAGAGGTAGGCATGGGCACAGCGGTTTACGCGCGGCGCCTGATGCATGTATCTGTTCGCGCGCATGCGCCGCGTGTCGCATCGCGTTAATCATGCGCTGTGTACTATGGGCGTCCGGCCAACCGGACCTGTCTTGCGGTCCAGTTCCCCCTGCCGGACTCCAGCCATGACCACGCAATGCCCGCAGGCGACGCCCGGCGCAGTGCCGTTGGCTGGTCGACTTCGACGATCTCCCGGACACTCTCACAACGGATTGGAATGCATCACGACACCAGCCTCATCGACATCATCGCCGTCGGCCTCGCGGTCGCCTTCATCCTTGGCACGCTCGCGCAGAAGGTGAAGCTCTCGCCGCTGGTCGGCTATCTGCTGGCCGGCGTGTGCGTGGGGCCGTTTACGCCGGGCTTCGTGGCCGACCAGACCATCGCCAACCAGCTGTCCGAACTGGGCGTGATGTTGCTGATGTTCGGCGTGGGGCTACATTTTTCGCTCGACGATTTGATGGAAGTGAAGTGGATCGCGGTGCCCGGCGCACTGGCACAGATCGTGGTGGCCACTTTGCTCGGCTGGGCGCTGGCGTGGAGCATGGGCTGGTCGCTGATTCACGGCTTGGTGTTCGGCCTGGCGCTGTCGGTGGCAAGTACGGTGGTGCTGTTGCGCGCCCTGGAAGAACGCCGTTTGCTGGACACCCAGCGCGGCCGCATCGCGGTGGGCTGGCTGATCGTCGAAGACCTGGTGATGGTGCTGGCATTGGTGTTGCTCCCGGCGCTGGCGGATGTGCTCGGTACCGGCACGCCAGCGGCGGCGCACGATGCCCAATCGCCCTCGCTGCTGGCCGCGCTGGGCGTGACTTTGCTCAAGATGGTGGCGTTCGTCGCGGCGATGCTGGTCATCGGCCGGCGCGTGATTCCCTGGTCGTTGGAAAAAGTGGCGGCAACCGGCTCGCGCGAACTGTTCACCCTGGCCGTGCTCGGCATCGCGCTGGGCGTGGCATTCGTGTCGGCCACGTTCTTTGGCGTGTCGTTCGCGCTCGGCGCGTTCTTCGCCGGCATGCTGCTCAAGGAATCGGAACTCAGCCATAAGGCCGCCAACGATTCGCTGCCACTGCGCGATGCATTTGCGGTGTTGTTCTTCGTCTCGGTGGGCATGTTGTTCGACCCGATGATCCTGATCGCGCACCCGTGGCAGGTCCTGGCGACCTTCCTGACCATCACCGTGGGCAAGTCGCTGGCGGCATTTCTGATCGTGCGCGCGTTTGGCCACCCCACCGGCACGGCGCTCACCATTTCCACCAGCCTGGCGCAGATTGGCGAGTTTTCCTTCATCCTGGCCGGCCTGGGCGTGCAACTGGCGATCCTGCCGGAAACCGGCCGCGACCTGATCCTGGCCGGCGCGCTGCTGTCGATCGTGGCCAACCCGTTCCTGTTCTCGTGGCTGGACCGCTGGCAGGCCAAGCAGGCGCAGGACGCGCCCGCCGCCGTCGAGCCGGAACTGCCGCCCGGCCCGCCGCTGCCGGCCGACGGGCATGCCATCGTGATCGGCTACGGCCGCGTGGGCAGTTCGCTGGCGCAGTTGCTGCGCAGCCGCGGCGTGCCGGTGCTGGTGATCGACGACAACGGCGACCACGTCGCCAAGGCGCATGCGGCCGGTATTCCCGGCATCCGGGGCAGCGCGGCAGCGGACCGCGTGCTGGCCGAGGCGCGCCCGGAGCACGCCAAGATCGCGATCCTGGCCATTCCGCAGCCGCTGGAAGCCGGCGAAGCACTGGCCAAGCTGCGCGTCATCAACCCCTCGCTGACACTGCTGGCGCGCGCCCACAGCGATGCCGAGGTCAAGCACCTGCTCGAACATGGCGCCGACGGCGCGGTACTGGCCGAGCGCGAACTGGCCTATTCGCTGGCCGAAATGGTGATGTCCACCCCGCCGTATCGCGCGTTGAACGTGCCGGCGTCGTAGTTGGGCGCGCGCGGATGGCGCTTTCCGCAAAACCCGTCCGCCGTCAGCACGTCATCTACGCACAAGCTGCTTCTGGAGCTGGCGCGTCTGTACGGCGGTAAGCGCTGCATCCGACAGCAGCGGCGTCCGCCCCGGATGACCAACACGCCGAAGCCCGTCGGCGTCCAACGCCCGCGGGCTTTTCCATTTCTGGCAGACACTTCAGTTCGAAAACATCGGCTTGATCGCTGTTCCAAACTGCGACCAGGGCAGCAAAAACCTCCCTTCAGACACACTTGATAATCATTCCCATCAAGCGCAGGATGAGCGCCCGTTTACTTGACGGCCTCTTCCATGGCGGTTGCAGTCGGCATCCTCAATGCATTGCCAAGCGTGCAGCTCTGCGAGCTGCTGGGCCGTCTCGGCTATGGCTTCGTGGTGCTGGATCTGGAGCATGTGCTGCGCGCGCCCGACGAACTGGAGCATGCCATCCGTGCCTGTGAACTGTCCGGCTGCGAAGCCTGGGTGCGGGTGCCGGAGGTGGACGAAAAACTGATCGGCCGGGTGCTGGATGCCGGTGCGCGCGGGATCGTGATTCCGCGGGCCGAGTCTGCGGCGCAGATCGCTGACGCCGTCGCTGCGGCGCGCTTCCCGCCGCTGGGCCGGCGCGGCATCACCGGCGGCCGTGTCACCGGCTTCGGCAACGTCGATCTGCCCACCTACATCGCGCAGGCCAATGCGAACATCCGTCTCGTGCCGATGATCGAAAGCGCCGCCGGCGTGGCTGGCCTGCCGGAGATTCTTGCCATCCCGGGCGTGGCCCTGGTGATGGAAGGCGCGCTGGATCTGGCGCTGGATCTGGGTCTGGGCGCGCAGCCCACCCACCCGCAGGTGTGGCAATTGCTGCTGCAACTGCATGCAAAGTGCATTGCTGCAAACGTCCCGTTCTGCCCCAATCCGCGCACCGACGCGCAACGTGCGCACTGGCTGCAACAGCCACAGTTGCGCTGGATGCTGGCCGGCGAAGACCGCGCGCTGATCCAACGCGCCTTGCGCGGCCATTTGGCCAGCCTTGCCGTCCCCCAATCACCTCCCGCCTGCAGGAGCACGCCGTAGATGTCGACGTTCCGTTTCCACGCCCTGGCCATCGCTATCGCGGCGAGCACGCTGACGCTGCCGCAGCTGACGCGCGCAAGCGATACGCCGACGACCGATGCGCTTGATGCGACCGTTAGCGGCACGCCGATCCGTGCGCTGGACGCGATCCAGGTGCAAGGCAGCCTGCTCGGGCGCTCCAAGCCCGACGATGTGCAGCGTTATGCCGGCAGCCGCCAGGTGATCGACCGTGACCAGTTGCGCAATGGCGGCAATCGTTCGCTGGACGATGCCCTCCAACGCGTGCCGGGCATCAAGATTTTCGATGAAACCGGCACCGGCGCGCTGCCGCAGCTGATGCTGCGCGGCCTGTACGAAAGCCGTAGCGGTCGCGTGCAGGTGCTCGAAGACGGCATTCCATTGGCGTTGGCCCCGTATGGGCAGACCAGCCTGTCGCTGTTTCCGGTAGGACTGAACCAGATCGACCGCATCGACATCGTGCGCGGCGGCGCAGCGGTACAGTACGGGCCGAATAACGTGGGCGGAGTGATCAACCTGGTCAGCAAGGAGATCCCGAGCGCGTGGAGCACCACGCTGGCGCACAAGGTCACCGCCGGCGGCCAGGGCCGGTTCCTGCAGGACAGTGCGCTCAGCAGCGGTGGATATCTCACCGATAACTTCGGGATGCAGATCGATGCCAATCGCACCTATGGCCAGTACTGGCGCGCGCATAGCGACACCGACATCAGCAATCTGCGCGTCCGTGCCGAATGGTGGCTGGACGACACCAAGCTGCTCAAGGCCAGCGTGCAGCGGTACCTGGTCGACATGGATCTGGCCGGCGCGCTGAGCCCGGATGATTATCGGCGCGACCCGCGCCAGTCCACGCGCCCGCTGGACAGCTTCAACGGCCGCACCACACGTACGTCGCTGAGCTACGAACAGCTGCTGGGCGATTGGGGACCGCTGCAGGACGTGCGCCTGGACTGGAGCAACTTCAGTGCACTCAGCAGTCGCAATTTCATCGTCGGCATGCGCCAGGCCTCCACCGAAACCTGGCGCTCGGACCTGCCACCGCAACTGCGCCAGACCGCACCGCGCGATTTCCGCGTGGTCGGCAGCGAACCACGGCTGAGCTGGAGCATGGGCGATGCCGGTGGCGTGCGTCAGCAGTGGACTGCCGGGGTGCGTGCAGTGCGCGAGGACATCGATTTCCTGGTCGGCAATCTGCGTCTGAGCGACGGGCTGTTCACCACCGTGCGCGATTGGCGGTTCGAAGACCGCGCGTTGGCCGCATACGTCAGCAACGCCATCACCTTGCCGGGCGAGCGCGTGACGATCACGCCGGGCCTGCGCTACGAACGCCTGGATTCGCGCTATTTCAATCGCGCCACCGGCGTCAGCACGCTCAACCAGACGCGCGATGTCCTGCCCGGCCTGACGGTGGGCTTCCAGGCAACTGAGCAGTGGTTCTTCTACGCCGACGGGCAGCGCTCGATGCGCGCGCCGCAGGTGACCCAGATCATCTTCGGCAACAACCTGGATGCCGAACTGGCCTGGAATTACGAGGCGGGCGCGCGCTATCAACCCAACGAGCGCACACGTATCCAGTTGGGTGGCTATCTCATCGATTTCGATCAACAGATTCAACTCGACAACACCACGCGCGTGTTCCGCAACCTGGGCAAGACCCGCCATCAAGGTGGCGAGCTGGAATTGCAGTGGAGCCCTGAGCAACTGCGTGCGCTCACCCTCAACGCCAGTTATGCCTATCTGGATGCCAGCCAGGAATCGGGCGCCTTCCGCGGCTTGCGTGTGCCTTACACCTCCCGCAACCAGATCACGCTGGGCGGCACTTACGCGCTCGGTCACACCACTGTCGCGCTTTCCGGCTATTACTTCAGCAAGGCCTTCAGCGACGCGGCCAACACCGTGCAAGAGAATGCCATCGCGTCGGTGGGTCAGTTGCCGGCCTACATGGTCTGGAACACGCAAGTGAGCCATACCTTGTTCGAACGCGATGGACAGAAGTTCAGTGCATCGTTGGCGATCAACAATCTGTTCGACCGGCACTACTGGTTTCGTGGCGTGGACACCAGCCCCTGGGGGCGCCAGGCCGCGCCTGCGCGCACCGTCACTGCCGGACTGGAGTACACGTTTTAAACCTGCATCACGTGGCAAGCGCTGCACACGACCAACGCAAAGGCGTAGGTTGCGCGTGAAGCAACGGCGGTCGTACTGACAGCCGCCAAGACAACACGGCGTGCATGAGGCACGCGTCATTGCCGCAGCACGCGGCATGCGATCGACGTATCGCAGGCCACCCACCGCCGCCATGGCGCCAGGCAGCCCGTTTCAGTACCGGTTTCCCCCACCGTCCTGTCGAACGAGAGCTGCCATGACTGCGACATCCGCTGCACCGTTGGTGATCCTCACCCATGTCTGCCATCCGGCCATCACCGAAGGTTTCCTGCCGGCCGCGCACGCGCTGGGCCTGCCGGTGTGGTTGCTGACCGACCACCGGCTCGACCACCTGGCTTATTTCCGCGAGCATCCGAGCCATGCACCGCAGCAGGTGATCGAATGCGACGTGTTCAATCCGCTCGGCGTCCTCGACGTATTGCACGATGCAGGCATCGCCCCGCGCGCGGTCTTCAGCAATAGCGACCACCTGCAGACCAGCACCGCGCTGGTGGCCGCAGCGCTTGGCCTGCCGGGCAAGGACTGGCAGGTGTGCTACGCCGCCAAGAACAAGGCCGCGATGCGCCAACGCTTGCGTGCGAATGGGCTGCCCTGCCCATGGTTTTGCACGCTGGCGCCGGGCGCGGCGTTGCCGGCACAGATTCCATGGCCTGTGGTGGCCAAACCTCGCGAGGGCGTGGCGAGCCTGGATGTGCGCCACTGCGCCGATGCAGCGCAATTGCAGGCCTACCTGGACGATGTATGGCAGCGCCATCCGCAGCGCGCCGTGCTGTTGGAAAGCATGCTGGAAGGTGCGCTGTTTACGCTGGAAACGCTGGGCGATGGCAAGCGCCTGCAAGCCGTCGGCGGCTTCAAGGTGCGGTTGTCGCCGCCACCGCATTTCGTCGAATGCGAAGCGCAGTGGGATGCCGACGTGGACACCACGGTGATCGCCCAGGCGCTGCAACAGTTGCGCGCGTTCGGTGTCGGCTTCGGGCTGTGCCATAGCGAATTCATTCTCACCGGCGACGGGCCGGTTCTGGTGGAGATCAATTACCGCAGCATCGGCGACCGTCGCGAATTCCTGCTCGACGAGATGTTTGCCAAGCAATGGTTCAACGCGGCGCTGGCACCGCATCTGGGCCTGCCGTTGCCACAGCTACGCAGTGCCCATGCACATGCCTTGCTGCGCTACTACGTGGCAGAACACGATGGCGAACTGGTCGCCGCCAGCGAAGACCACCGCCAGCGCGATGCGCACAGCGACGTGCAGTACCGGCGGATGCGCGCACCGGGCGAGCGCATCCGCCTGAGCCATTCCAACAAGGATTACCTGGGCGTGCTGAGCGCGTTGGCACGCGATGCGCAGACCCTGCAACACGCAGTGGTGCAGGCCGAAGCGGGGCTGCAGTGGCGCATCGATGGCGCGGAACTGCGCGCATGAGCAGCATGGCCGACCAACGCTACATCGCCACCCGCATCATCGATGCCTGCCTGCGCGAAGACCTGCGCGGGATCGCGACCCGCGGCAGTGCCGCGGTACCGGACGCCGAGGTGCTGGCGCAGTGGACCGACCCCATCCCGGTGCAAGGCTGGTGGCGCATCGCCCACCTGCCCGGCGGCACGGTGTGGCTGCCGATCCATCGTCAAGGCGCGCTGCAGGACATCGGGGCCTGCGGCGACAGCTGGATTGTGCGCAACAACGACGGCGTGCATGTCGAACGTGGCGCACACGCCTGGTTGCAACGCCTGGGTGCACAGCTCGATAGCGAAACGCAACAGCTGCATCGCGCCTACGCCGACGAAGCCGACTGCGCCGCTGCGCACCGCGGGCTGGCGCGGCAGGCCTACCACGCGCAGGCACCGGCGTTGCGCACTGCGCTGCATCACCGCGATGCCGCCGAGCGCGCCTACCGCTGCGACCAACTGGCCAGCTACCGCGACCATCCGTTCTATCCCACCGCGCGCGCCAAGGCCGGGCTGGAGGCGGCCGAGCTGCGCCACTACGCGCCGGAATTCGCGCCGACCTTTGCGCTGCGTTGGCTGGCGATTCCACAGGCGTTGGCGCAATGCACCAGCGCCCCGCCGGCCGCGCTATGGCCGCAGTTCGAAAACCTGGGTCTGCCGCCGGAACTGGCTGCCACGCATCTCGCATGGCCCGTGCATCCGCTGGTCTGGGAGCGCTTGGAGCAGGAAGGCTTCGCGCTGCCCGAGGGCGTGCAGCGAGCGCCGAACGCCTGGCTGGACGTGCGCCCGACGCTGTCGGTGCGCACGCTGGTGCCGTTGCAGCATCCGCACCTGCATCTCAAATTGCCCATTCCGATGCGCACGCTGGGCGCCCTCAACCTGCGTCTGATCAAGCCGTCCACGCTGTATGACGGGCACTGGATGGAGCGCGCATTGCGGCACATCGATGCGGTCGACCCTGCACTGCAAGGCCGTTGCGTGTTCGTCGACGAGTCGCACGGGGGGCATGTCGGGCAGACGCGGCATCTGGCCTATCTGGTGCGGCGTTACCCAGCGCTGGACGATGCCACGCTGGTCCCGGTCGCTGCACTGTGCGCGCCCATGCCCGATGGCCGCCCGATGGCGATCCATCTTGCCGAACGTTTTGCGCATGGCGAAGTGCTGCGCTGGTGGCGCGACTACACCGAGCTGCTGCTTGCCGTGCATCTGCGCCTGTGGCTGCGTTATGGCGTTGCACTGGAAGCCAATCAGCAGAACAGCGTGCTGGTGTATGCCGATGGCCAAGCCACGCGCCTGTTGATGAAGGACAACGACGCTGCGCGGATTGCGCTGCCGCAATTGCGGGAAGCGCTGCCGGAGGTGGATGCATTGGGCCCGTTGCAGGATGCGCGTATTGCGGTAGACGATCCACAGGCGTTGGCGCAGATGTTCTGCACGATCGTGCTGCAGCTGGATCTGCAGGCGGTGCTGGAAGGCCTGGCCGAATGGCAGCCCGCGCTCCGCGCGCCGCTGTACGCGCAGTTGCAGGCCCAGGTCGCTGCAACGCTGGCGCAGGTGGAAGGCGACGGCATCGATATCGGCCCCGCACGCCGCCTGTTGGCCGCGCCACGGCTGCCGGTGAAGTACCTGCTCAGCGCCGGCAGCCTGCTCAGCAAGCAGCTCACCGGCGCCACCGACATCAACAAGTTCTACGGCGACAGCGCGCCCAATCCGTTCGGCGATGCGTTCGCCGATGCGCGACATCCGCCGCGCACGCAAGCGGGCGCGGCGCGATGAGGCGCATCCTGGGTCCGGTGCTGGCTGCGCATTATCTGGCGGCATTCACGGCGCTGGGCATGCCGCTGTTTCTGCCGCAGGTCTTGGCCGAACTCGCACCGTCGGCCGCCGTGGGCTGGAGCGGCGTGCTGTATGTATTGCCCACGCTTTGCACCGCGCTGACGGCAAGCACCTGGGGACGTTGGGCGGACCGCAATGGACGCAAGCGTTCGCTGCTGCGCGCACAACTGGGCCTGGCGCTGGGCTTTGCGATTGCCGGCTTCGCGCCGTCGCTGACCTGGCTGGTGATCGGCCTGATCGTACAGGGCACCTGCGGCGGTTCGCTGGCGGCGGCAAATGCGTATCTGGCCAGCCAGCCGCAGGCCGGCCCGTTGGCGCGTGCGCTGGACTGGACTCAATATTCGGCCCGGCTTGCCATGGTGAGTGCGCCGGCACTGCTGGGCCTGGCACTGGCGCTGGGCCCTGCGCAATCGCTGTATCGCGCACTGGCGTTGCTGCCATTGATTGCGTTTGCGTTGACGTGGCGACTGCCGGCCGATCAGCCTGCTGCGCGAGAACACACTGCCGGCACACCTGCTACGTCTTTGAAGCAGGCCGCTTCATCGCCTGCATCGCCGCGCACCATCGCCGCGCCCTCGTGGCCAACCCTGCTGCTCGCCCAGTTCTTGTTCTGCTTCGCGATGGTGGTGACGTTCCCGTATTTCATTCCGTATGCGCTCGCGCGCGGCGCAGGCCACGATGCGCTTGCCGGCCTGCTCTACAGCCTGCCGCATCTGGTGTATCTGGTGGTGCTGCCGTGGTGGCGACGCGGCGATGGCCAAGCATGGCTGCTGCCGGGCCTGGCGTTGTTCGCGGTGGCCTGCGTGTGGCAGGCGCTGTTGCACGATGCGCTCGCACTGGCAGCAGCGCGGCTGTTGTTCGGCTTCGGCATGCTGTTCGGGCTGCGTGGACTCAACCGCAGCCTGGCGCACATCGCCAGCGGGCATAGCGCCGGGCGACTGTTCGGCCGCTTCGATGCCTGCGGCAAATGGGCCGGCGTCTTCGCCGGTGCCGCCGCCGGTGCGCTGGCGCAGGCGTCCGGCCCCGCCACCCCTTTCCTGGCTGCCGCGCTGGCCGCGGCCACTGCTGCACTCACCGTTCTGGTGCGCTTCCCTTCGAGGAGAACTGCCGATGTCGCCGCACACGATGCATGACCCCTGGTACGACAGCATGGCCGACGCGCAGGCCTGCAGCTGCTGGTTGAACTGCTATCTGCGCGAATTCGCGATTCCGCAGCATGCGGTGCAGTTCGACTATCGCGGACTGGATCGGCCCGGCCCACGCGTGGCAGAACAACGCTGGCTGCGCATCGATCTGGGCGAGAGCGGTGCGCTGTGCGTGCGTATCGCCCATGCCGATCGCCTGGGCCGCTGCCGTTTCGCCTCCGCGCCGTTTCTCAAGAGCGCCGGCAAACCGTGGCATAGCCTGGATGCGCAAGCGCTGGCACGCTGCCTGCTGCAGGCCTTGGGCAGCGCGCAGGCCATCAACCCGGAGCTGCTGGCGCAAAGCGCCAACAGCCTGGCCGTCACCGCTGCATTATTGCGCCAGGCGCAGGTCACCCCCGCCACCGGCGAGGCGATGATCGACGCCGAACAATCGATGCTCTGGGGGCATGCGTTGCACCCCACGCCCAAGAGCCGCGAGGGCGTGGATCTGGATCAGGTGCTGGCCTGCGCACCGGAAGCGCGGGCGGCGTTCCAGCTGTTCTGGTTCCGCATCGACCCGCGCCTGCTACGCACACAGGGACGCGACGTGCGCGCGACACTAAGGCAGCTCTGCGGCAGCGACGATCTTTACCCCTGCCACCCCTGGGAAGCGCAGCGGCTGCTCGACGCCCCCTTGCTGCGCAGCTTGCAGGCGCGCGGCCTGATCGCGCCGGTCGGCCCGTTGGGCGATGCACTGCGGCCGACCTCGTCGGTCCGCACGCTGTATCACCCGGAACTCGCGTATTTCCTCAAGTGTTCGGTGCATGTACGGCTCACCAACTGCGTGCGCAAGAACGCTTGGTACGAACTGGAGAGTGCGGTTGCGCTCACCGAACTGCTGGCACCGAGCTGGCGTGCCCTGGCCACACAGGTGCCGGGTTTCGATGTGATGCTGGAGCCGGCGGCGACGTCATTGGACGTGGCCTCGGTCGATCCCGCATTGCATGCCGCCGACCCGCTGGCCGCACGCGGCCTGTCGGAAAGCTTCGGCATTCTGTACCGGCAAAGCATTCCCGCCGCGCAACGGGCACGCTGGCAACCGCAGGTGGCTGCGGCCTTGTTCACCTGCGATGCGCAGGGCAATAGCGTGTGCGCTGCGCGCCTGCGGGCGCTCGGCAGCGCGCAGATGGACCGCCCAACCGCAACGCTGCTGTGGTTCCGCGCCTATGCCGGGCTGCTGCTGGATGGGGTGTGGAGCGCGCTGTTCCAGCATGGCATCGCGCTGGAGCCGCACCTGCAAAACACCGTGATCGGTTTTGCCGGCGGCTGGCCGACGCGGGTGTGGGTCCGCGACCTGGAAGGCACCAAGCTGCTCGCCCATCACTGGCCGGCCGCGCGCCTGCGCGGCGTCGGCGAACGCGCACGCCAATCGCTGTACTACACGCCAGAACAGGGCTGGAACCGGGTGGCGTATTGCGCGCTGGTCAACAATCTGGCCGAGGCGATCTTTCATCTCGGCGAAGGCGATGCCGCACTCGAAGCGCGGCTATGGCAATGCGTGGGCGAGATCGCATTGCGCTGGCAACAACGCCATGGCGCGCAAGCGGCGCTGCAAGGCCTGCTCGACGGCGCACCACTGCCGGGCAAGAACAATCTGGGCACCCGTCTATGGCAGCGTGCCGATCGCCAATCCGACTACACCGCGCTGCCAAATCCCATCCCCCGCATCGCGGCGCAGCGGCAGGTGGCGGCGTGAGTCTGCAGATCGATACCGCCGCAATGCTTGCTGCCTTGCCGCAGGTGCGCGAACGCTGCGATGGCCAGATCTGCGCGTATGTCTACGATCTGGCCGCATTGGACAGGCATGCGGCCTGGATGCGTGCGCAGTTGCCGGCGCAGTGCGAACTGTTCTATGCGGCCAAGGCCAATGCAGAGCCACCGATCCTGCGCACGCTGGCACCCCATGTGGACGGCTTCGAGGCCGCCTCCGGTGGCGAACTGGCCTGGCTGCATGCGCAGCAACCACAGGCGCCCTTGCTGTTTGGCGGCCCGGGAAAACTCGACACCGAGCTCGCCCAGGCAGCCGCCCTGCCCGACTGCACCGTGCATGTGGAAAGCCTGAGCGAACTCGAACGGCTGGCGGAGGTCGCTGCGCACGCCGGCCGCTGCGTGCCGGTGTTTCTGCGCATGAATATCGCCGTGCCCGGCGCCCAAAGCACGCGCTTGATGATGGGCGGGCAGCCCTCGCCTTTCGGTCTGGATCCGTGCGATCTGCACGCAGCGATGCAGCGACTACAGGCGAGCCCATCGCTGCGCCTGACAGGCTTTCATTTCCATCTGATGTCGCATCAACGCGACGCCACCGCACAACTGCATCTGATCGCCGCTTACCTGCGCATCGTGCAGCAGTGGCGGCACACCTATGCGCTTGGCCCACTGCGCGTGAACGCCGGTGGCGGCTTCGGTGTGGATTATCTGGCACCGGACGCGTCGTTCGACTGGGCCGGCTTCTGCGCCGGGCTGCCTGCCCTGCTGCGCGACCATGGCACCGACCTGCGCCTGCGCCTGGAACCGGGCCGCTATGTCAGCGCCAGCTGCGGCTGGTACCTGATGGAGGTGCTCGATCTCAAACGCAGCCACGGCGCCTGGTTTGCGATCGCCCGCGGTGGCACGCATCACTTTCGTACGCCGGCCGCGCAAGGCCACGATCATCCGTTCCGTGTATTGCGCGGTGAGCGTGCGCCAGTGTTGCGCGAGACCCCGGTGACCCTGGTCGGCCAGTTATGCACGCCCAAGGATGTGCTGGCACGCGATCAGCATGTCGCCGCGCTGGCGCCTGGCGATTGCCTGGCCTTCCCGCTAGCGGGCGCGTATGCGTGGAATATTTCGCATCAGCAGTTCCTGATGCACCCGCCGCCGCAGAAGGTGTTTCTAACGGAGGGGCATTGACTTACCGCTTGCGGACGAACAACCCTCAGGCGTGCGTCAGCAGGCTCACAGGCAGATATGCTGTTGCCGCAATTTCCTGAGGGGATGGTCTGAATGGCCCACTAGACCTCTCAAATTCCAGCTTCTTGCATGTCAATGACGTGCAAAATGCTGCGTTTGGTGCGATTTCTGCAACTTTCTGGCGGTTTTAGCTGCTGCCAGGCAGCATTACCCCTGACCGGCAGCAATTGCCGGCGCACCATCCATCAGTTGGCCTCTGGCTCGGCTCTTGCCTGCGCCCTCAGACCCCGGCCAAGGATGAGATCGGCATGATTGAGTTCGACCCGCATCATCGTATAGATCTGACCAGCCCTCGGACCGGTTCTATTTCCTCGGTGATCGCCTGATCAATCCCCGAGGGTCGCGATCTGCTCCCGGAAGATTTGGCCTGGCTGTCGCTCACCGCCTGCCAAGCGCAGGAATGGCACCGGATGCTGGAAGCTGCACGCTCGGAACCTTTGCTCAACCGCACCGCGCTTGGACTCGGCACTGACCTTACTAGGCTTTGACACGGATAACTCATCATGGCCTGAGTCGACCTTCTTGTCAGTGTCCGTAAAAACGGGGTAGAACTCCCACTGCAATCCTGGAAGGCTAAGCTATGGCCCGTAGCCGCTTGCATGGGGTCACTACAAGAATGCACGAAGCCGTGTGTCAATGACCAATGAATGGAGAACGATTTCAGATGAAGAATTGGCTGATCGGCTTAGTAGTCACCATGGCATGGACTAGCCCCTGCGCTGCTCAAATCGCCCCTGAGTTGCTCGGGGGCGCGGATCCGAACAAGCCGATGTTCAGCGAATCCTTCTACAAAGGGATTGAGGGCAATTGGGTGCTGGTACGCGAACCCGTCAACACCGGTTACCACTGCTCGGTTAATTTCATCACGCCAGATTCCACCTTGTCGTTTCGCGGTCCCGCCGACGCTGGGATGGCGAAAAAGGGTCATGGCAGTCTTTGGTTCATCAGCGAGGCAATCCCCCCGGTGACAAAGCCCGAGATCGCTCCGATCACGTTGTCATCCACCAACCACCCTACGCAGAATGTTCAGGCCGCCCATGTGAGCATGCCTGGCCAGAGCAGTGGGGCGTTGTTGCTGACCATCGACGTGCAGAAATCGGTGGAGGAAAAGCCGGACAGTAATGAGCTCGCCATCCAGCTTCAGGGGAAAGAGGTGTTCCGGTCAAAAGTTGTCCAGTTGCAGCTGGCGTATCGCCAGCTTTCGGCTTGCATGAGCGCGGCTCGAAAATAGACCATGATCTCAGCCGTTTAGCACGTTCAAGATGTCGGTGCAGGCGCGACCCATCCCACTTGTGTCGCCACTTGACTCAACGAAGATATTCACATCGGCAACCCTCAGCATCCCGGCGCTGTCCGGGATCAGCGCATAGCAGACGTTGCAATTTTTATAACCGCCGCCATTGTAAGTCGCGCCGGTCACAAGATTCTGCCACATGACGCGATTGTCAAAGGCCTGCCCATAAGAGAGCGTCCGCGCGATCCCGGCCTGACGGACAGCGGGGTTGCCGTTCGCGGCGACGACCTCTTGCTCAGTCTTACCCAACCACACCTGGATCAGTAGCGATTCACTGCGCGATAAACGCCTTTTTCCACGGTATTCAGCGGCGATCTGAGTAAAGTCCATATTGGCCTTCATTGCTGCCAGATTGCCCTGCACCCTCCCCTGCGCTTCGGTTACTTGTTGCTGCATTTGGGCCAATTTTGCCGTGAGCGCTGCCGATTCTGCTGGCGTCAGCTTGCGGCCGCTATTGATCGCGGGCTTCGGCACATCGGACCATAGTTTTTCCCAGGTAAAGTCGGCAAGCGAACTCATCGACAGTCCATCGGGGACCGGTTCCAGTCCATTCAAGCCAATGGCTGCCAGTTTCGCTCGCAATGTATCGGACCTAATCACATGATCGACCGCCGCAGCTCGTTTGGCATCGCCAATGCTGGCAGTGTTGCAGGCTACATTCCATGCCTGTCGCATCGTGTAGCTGGTCGTGCTTTGCCAATCGGTGGGCTGGAGATCAATGATCGCCGGATCCTGTTTCATGGTCTTTGCGCCGCTGGCCACCCGGAATTCCACGGAATCCGGCGTGTCCAACATGCCGGTCGAATCAGCCTTGTGCTTGGGTGCGCCACGGCCGCGCCGAATCGAATTGGGGCATTTGAACTGAAGTTGATATTCCAACCATAGGGGTTGGTCGACCGCTTCATAGACCATCGTCAAATCAATCTGAATGACACGGTTTGAGTCAGGATTTGCGAGATCAGCATTGATCGGTGTGTGGTCCATAATTGCGTCACTGGCGTAGACGTTGACACGCTTTCCGGCTGCACCCTGCATATCGATCAGATACTTGCTGGCCCCGACTTGCGTTGCGATGACCATCATGCCCGCACCGATTACGAGCTTTGTGATTTGTCGTGTCATGAGCGCTTCCTTACCCGTTTTACAAACTCGCGTTCTACCGCGCACGTATGTTACTGATATCAAAACGTTCTCAAAATTTGAGTATGCAATTTTGAAGCTTCTGCCGTAACCTGGCGCTTCCAGGTCGATTGTGCTGCAGCGACGTCAGAAATGCTAAGCCTTGTTGCGGAACGCCCTCGTTAGGCTTGTAGACCAAGCGAGGGGCTTCTCTCAGTGCCGGGAAGCCAAGAGCGACGCTGGCGTTGCACCTGCGCCGGAGAACTCAGTAGATGACGTCAGCAGATGACGCACGCTGACGGATGCCGTTGGTCGCAGCGCCCACGGCCGCTACGCAAACGCAGACGATGCGCGGGCCGGGATCATCAGTCGGGAGGACGATTGCGTCAGCTGCAGCGCCTGCCTGGTCAAGCCGACCACAGCGCCAGCGTCACCAGCACGGCCGTTTCGGTCAGTTCCACCAATGCGCCGCAGGTATCGCCGGTCATGCCGCCAAGGCGTTTCAGGCAGGCGCGGCGCCAGAGTGTGAACACCAGTGCGGTGATACCAGCGCACAACGCCGCGGTGGCCAGCCCGGCAACGATGCACACCGCGGTGCCGGCGCTCAGCGCCAGCCACATGCCTGCACGAGGGGCGCCCGACAGCGCGCTGCCCAGCCCGCCGGCGCGCACATACGGCGTACTTAGGAACGCGGCAACCAGCGCGCTGCGCGCCAGTAACGGCGCCAGCCATAGCGTGGTCGGCGCCTGCGCCAGCAGGCTGGCCAGTGCGGCGCATTTGAGCAGCAACACCAGCACCACTGCGGTGACTGCCATCGGGCCGCTGGCGGGGTCCTTCATGATCGCCAGTGTGCGTCTGCGCTCGCCCATGCCGCCGACCCACGCATCGGTCGTGTCGGCCAGGCCATCCAGATGCAACGCGCCGGTCAGCCATACCCAGGCGCTCAACAGCAGCGCTGCGCCCAGCAACGGCGCCACCTCGCGCAGGCACCAGGCCAACCCGCACACCACCCCACCGAGCAACACGCCCACCAGCGGGTACCAGCACAGCGAGCGCGCCTGCGCGCCTGCGCGCGTGAACACCCGGGCGGGCACCGGGATGCGGGTCAGAAACCCGATCGCCGCCAGCAACCCGTCGATCATTCGGTGTCGTGCGCCGGTGGCAATGCCGTGGATGAGACCGGCGATCTCAAGCCGCCAGCCGCGTCGGTCGGCGGCCAGGCCAGCGCATGCAGCGACGCATGCGGCACTGCCAGTTCGGTCATCCGGCAGAACCCACTTCCGGCGACCAGGCACTGCAACGCGCGGATGGCGCCGCCGTGGGTGACCACCAGCACGCGCTGTGCCGGGTAGCGGACGACGATGGCATCGAGCGCGGCTGACAGGCGCGCGCAGAAGTCGGTAAACGGCTCGGCCTGCGGTGGCGGATCGCGCACCGGGTCGGCCCAGAAGCGGCCGAGCGCTTGTCCTTCGTCGCGATCGATGTCGGCCACGGGCACGCCCTGCCAGCGGCCAAAGTGATATTCGCGCAGGCGCGGCTCCAGCTGCAGCGGGATGGCACGCGCTTGGGCAAGCTCGGTGGCGAACAAAGCGCAGCGCTGCAATGTGGATGCCACGACTGCGTCCCACACGCCATCGGCAGTGGCCGCACGCAATTGCTGCCAGCCCAGTTCGGTGAGCGGGTCGTCGAGCTGGCCGCGATAACTGCGCTGCCCGGTATCGCCATGCCGCAGCAAGGTGATCTGTGCGCTCATGCGTCCGACACCCCGGCTTCGGCGAAGGTCGCCATGCCGTTGTGCAAGGCGCAGGCGCTGCGCAGTAGCGGAATCGCCACCGCCGCGCCGCTGGCTTCGCCCAGACGCAGATCCAGTTGCAACAAGGGCTCGGCATCCAGCGCACGTAGCAGTGCCGCATGCCCACGTTCTTGCGAACGATGCCCGAACAACAACCATTCGCGCACGCCGGGATTCAGGCGCGTGGCCACCAGTGCCGCCGCCGTGGTGATGAAGCCATCCACCAGCACCGGGATGCCGGCCTGCGCGGCGGCGATATAGGCGCCGACGAGGGCAGCAATTTCGAATCCGCCCAGGCGACGCAGACGCTCCAGCGGGCTCGATGCATCGGCATGCAAGGCCAGCGCACGCGTGATCACGGTGGCCTTGTGCGCGATGCCTTCGGCATCCAGGCCGGTGCCTGCACCGGCCATCGCCTGCGGGAACTGCGACAGCAAGGCGCAACCCAGCGCCGCGGCAGAGGTGGTGTTGCCGATGCCCATCTCGCCGCCGACAAATAGCTGGGTATCGCAGCTCCTGGCCTGCGCGATGCTGTCGGCACCGGCGGCGAGCGCATCGCGCAGTTGGGTGGCCGTCATCGCCGGCTGTTCGCAAATATTGGCGCTGCTAGGCGCGATCCAGGCACGCCGCACCCGCGGCAGGTCGCCGGGGTCGTTGACCACGCCCAGATTCACCACTTCCAGCCGCGCGCCCAGCTCGCGCGCCAGTACCGCAATGGCGGCGCCACCGCGTGCGAAATTGCGCACCATCTCGCCGGTAACCGCCTGCGGAAATGCCGAGACCCCTTCGGCCGCTACGCCATGGTCGGCGGCATACACCGCGATCCAGACCCGCTGCGCTCCTGGCCGTTCGGTGCGTTGCCAGGCTGCCAGCTGCACCGCCAGGTGTTCCAGCCGGCCCAACGCGCCGTGCGGCTTGGTCAGCTGTTCCTGCCGGGCAAGCGCGGCAGAGCGCATGCGCGGGTCCGGCACTGCGCAGGCACCAAAGATCCAATCGCTAGTCACACGCGCTCTCCTTTCAACACCATCGGCAACCCTGCCACCACCAACACCACACGCTCGCACTGTAGCGCCAATGCCTGATGCAGCCAGCCAGCCTCGTCCACAAACCGACGCGTGAGTTCACCCATTGGCACGATGCCCTGCCCCACTTCGTTGCTGACCAGCAGGATCTGCCCCGGCAACTGCGGCAGCGTTGCCAGCAGCGCGTCGCGCTCGCGCGCGAACACGTCCGCATCCGGGTGACCAAGCAGGTTGCTCAGCCACAGGGTCAGGCAATCCACCAGCACGCAGCGGTCCGGCGCGGCATGCGCCTGCAGGCTTGCCGCCAGCGCGATGGGCTCTTCCACGCACTGCCAATGCGCCGGGCGTTGGCTACGGTGATGGGCAATGCGCCGATGCATTTCCTCATCGAAGGCTTGCGCTGTAGCCAGGTAGGTCACTGCGCGCCCGGACGCTGCCGCGATGCGCTCGGCCAGTGCGCTCTTGCCCGAACGGGCGCCGCCAAGAATCAGGTGCTGCATGCCGCCTCTCTGCTGATGAGGCGTGTCAGTGCGGCGGTATCCAGATGCGTGTGCACCGTATCGGCCAGACGTTCCAGGCTGGCTTCGCGCAGCGCTGCAAGATCCAGTGGCGCGGCCTGCGCCAGACCGGCCCATGCCAGCAATGCAGCCAGTGCCTGCGGGTGATCGAACACACCATGCACATAGGTGCCGAGCACCTGGCCATCGTCGGAGATGGCGCCATCGGTACGCCCATCGTCCAGCTGCAGCAATGGCCGTGCCAGCGCAGCGCCGCTGCTGATGCCGCAGTGAATTTCATAGCCGCTGACACCGGCATCGCCCAGCAGCAGGCGCCCGTGCACGCGATGCAATTGCTTGTGCGGCTGCAGCGTGGTTTGCAGCGGTAGCCACCCAAGACCTGGGCTGCTGCCCGCTGCGCCTTCGATCCCATCTGGGTCGTGGAGATGGGTGCCCAGCATCTGCAGCCCGCCGCAGATACCGAGCAGTTTTCCGCCATAGCGCAGGTGACGGGCGATGGCGGCGTCCCACCCATGCGTGCGCAGCCACTGCAGATCGCACCGGGTGGATTTGCTGCCCGGCAGCAGGATCAGATCGCACGGCGGTGGCGTCTGCCCAGGACCGATCAAGCGCACATCCACTTGCGGATGCGCCAGCAACGCGTCGATGTCGGTGTGATTGCTGATGCGCGGCAGCACCGGCACCACCACGCGCAATTGCGCCTGCGGTTTCTGCGGCGCGTTGCGCGGCACCGCGTCTTCGGCATCCAGCTGCAGGCCGTGCAGATACGGCAAGACGCCGAGCACCGGCTTGCCCGTTTCGCGCTCGAGCCATTCCAGTCCGGGCTGCAGCAGCGCCAGATCGCCGCGAAACCGATTGATCACAACACCGGCAACGCGTGCGCGCTCGCTGGCCGATAGCAACGCCAGCGTGCCGACCAGATGGGCGAACACGCCGCCGCGGTCGATGTCGGCCACCAGAATGACGGCGCAATCCACCGCTTCGGCATACCCCATGTTGGCGATGTCGTTGGCGCGCAAATTGATCTCGGCCGGGCTGCCGGCACCTTCCACCAGCACCACATCGAAGCGCTCGACCAGGCGCTCATGCGAGGCCAATACCGCCTTGAACGCGGTTGCCTTGAAGGCGTGATAGCCCACCGCATCCAGCGTGGCGACCGGCTGCCCATGCACGATCACCTGCGCACCGGTATCGCTGTTGGGCTTGAGCAATACCGGATTGAAATCGGTCTGCGGCTCCAGCCCGCATGCCTGTGCCTGCAATGCCTGCGCGCGGCCGATTTCGCCACCGTCCACCGTCACTGCCGAATTCAGCGCCATGTTCTGCGGCTTGAATGGCGCCACCGCAATGCCCTGCCGATGCAGCCACCGGCACAGCGCGGCCACCAGCGTGCTCTTGCCCGCGTCGGAGGTGCAGCCCTGCACCATCAGTACGCGCGCGCTCATGCCAGCACCTGGCGCAGAGCCGCATCCAGACGCGCCTCGCCCGCGGCATCGGGGGGAAGACCGAAGCGCAGACTGGACGGTGTGTCGAACAGCCGCGTCAAAATGCCGCGTTGCGCCAACGCGACGTGCAAGGTGGCGGCGTCATCGCGCCGGCACCACTGAAAGAACGCCGTGCTTGCGGTAGGTACGATCGCATGCGCATGCAACAGCTGCGCAAGCCGCTGCGATGCCGCGTGCAGGCGCGCACGTGCCTGCAACTGCCACGGCGTATCGGCCAATGCCTGTTGCACGGCCCACCGTGCCGGGCCGCCGAGCGCCCATGGCCCCAAGCGTTCGCGCACGGCAGCCAGCACTGCGCGATCTGCGCAGACAAATCCCGCACGTGCGCCTGCCATGCCGAAGAACTTGCCCACCGAGCGCAGCACGACCAGACCGGGCCGTTGGGTGAAGGCGCATACGCTATGTTGCGGGGTCGCATCCATGAAGGCCTCGTCGATCACCAGCCACCCACCGCGTGCTGCAAGCCGCGCATGCAGCTGCAGCAGCGTGTCGGGATCGAAGCGTTCGGCGCATGGGTTATTGGGGTGGATCAGCACGATCACATCCAGCGTCTCACCGGCTTGCAGCAACTGCGCAGCGCTCATCGGCACGACCGGATGTCCGGCACGCTGCCATGCCTGCGCATGCTCGGCGTAGCCAGGCGTGAGCACGCCGACGCGGCTGGGTGCGCGCAGCAGCGGCAAGGCCTGGATCGCCGCCTGCGAGCCGGCCACCGGCAGTACCTGCGGCGCGCCGTAATATGCAGCCGCGCGTTCGGCCAGGCCATCGTCGTCTTCGGGCAAGCGCTGCCACACGTGCTCCGGGATGGCGGGCACTGGCCATGCGAACGGGCTCACGCCGGTGGACAGGTCCAGCCACTGCGCGAGCGGAATGTTGTAGGCCTGCGCAGCGCGGCGCAGGCGCCCGCCGTGTTCAAGCATTGCGTACTCCTGGTGGCGGAACGGCGCGACCTGCGCCGTCGTGAACGGTGCGCCGGTGCAGGTTGGTGAAGCACCAGACCATCCGCGTGCCGATCATCGCATCGCCAGCGCGGTTGCCAGCACGCCCAGCAGCAGCCAGAACGCGACACCGGCACGCACCAGCCGCAACCCACGTTGCACGCTGTTTGCGCTTGCCGCCGCGCCCTCGCCCAGCGCGGGGCGTGCCTGCCAATGGCCGTGGTACGGCGCAGGCCCGCCCAGTTGGACGTGCAGCGCGCCTGCACCCGCTGCCATCACGGGGCCGGCATTGGGGCTTTTCCAGCCACGTCCCTGCCGCCAGGCGCAACGCAGGCCCGCGCGGGTGCGACCCAGCACCGCATAGGTCGCTGCAGTCAGGCGCGCCGGCAGCCAGTTCAACGCATCGTCGATGCGCGCCGCAGCCCAGCCGAAGTTGACATAGCGCGGCGTGCGATAGCCCCACATTGCATCCAGCGTATTGGATAGCCGATACAACACCGCTCCCGGCGCGCCCAGCACGACGCCCCAGAACAGCGCGGCGAAGACGGCATCGCTGCCGTTCTCCAGTACCGACTCGGTCGCTGCGGCAGCGACCTGGGTCGCGTCCAGTGCGGCCGTATCGCGGCTGACGATACGGCCCACTGCAGCGCGGGCGGCAGGCAGATCGGTGACCTGCAGCGCATCGATCACCGCTTGCGCATGTTCGCCCAGGCTACGCAGGCCCAGCGCCAGATACAGCGTGATCGCGACAAACCCTGCCGCCGCCCAGGGCGACACGCACCACAGCCCCCATTGCACCACTGCAGCGACACAGGTCAACGGCAACACGCTCACGCACCACGCCAGGATGCCGGCGCTGCGACGGTCGCGGTGCAGGCGTGCTTCGACACGTTGCGCCCAGTTGCCGAACAGCACCAACGGATGTCCGCGCCGCGGCTCGCCAAGCAGCAGATCCAGGAGCACGGCAGCGGTGGCAATCACCAGCAGCATGGCGTGCAGTCCCGGCGCATGCCAGCCAGCATGCCGAGCCATCCAAGGCGTTGCATGCGCACGCTCACGGCTACAGCTCGACGCCGAGCTGTGCCTTGATGCCGGCGTTGAAGGCGTGCTTGACCAGGCGCATCTCGGTCACGGTATCGGCCGCCTCGATCAACCCGGCCGGCGCGCCGCGCCCGGTGATCACCACGTGCTGGCCGGGCGGCCGCGCGGCCACGGCGGCAAGCACCTCATCCAGCGCGATGTAGTCTTTCACCAGGGCGATGTTGAGTTCGTCCAGCAGCACGAAGTCGTAGCGCGCATCGGCCAGCATGCCGCGCGCGAGCTGCCAGGCGGCCTGCGCGGCGGCGATGTCGCGTGCGCGGTCCTGGGTTTCCCAGGTGAAGCCTTCGCCCATGACGTAATAATCGAGCAGATCCGGAAAGCGACGGAAAAACGCTTCTTCGCCGGTCGAAAACGTGCCCTTGATGAATTGCACGACGCCGCAATACAGCCCATGCCCAAGCGAGCGCGCCAGCATGCCGAAGCCGGACGAGCTCTTGCCCTTGCCATTGCCGGTATTGACCAGCAGCACACCGCGGTCGATCACCGCACGTGCGATGCGCCGGTCGACCAATTGCTTCTTGCGCTGCGCACGTTCGCGATAATGCGCCTGATCGTGCTCGGGGATGGTCATGCACGTGCTCCAAGGGGTGGACGTGCGCCAGCGGCGCGTCGTGCAGCCAACAGGGTGAAGGCCAGGCCGACATAGCCGGCCAGGGTTGCAAGGGCGTGTGGATAGTCCGCCGGCACGCGCGCAATGAACCCGCTCAGCGTGGCATGCGGGTAGCGACCAGACAGAAAATAGAGGCCGGCTTTGGAGAGCAGATAGGCGGCGCTGCCGCTGATCAGCAAGGCCAACAGCGGCCCGACGACACGACGCCAGGCCTGGCGCTGCAGTTGCAACGCAGACAGCAGGCCGCCCCACCACAACGCGGCGTACGCCAACGCCAACGCCCAGTACGCCGGCGACAGGCACCAGTCGCTGCTGCTGCCCGAGGCCAGGCCGATCAAATCCAGCAGCGATACGATCCCGAACAGCAGCGGCAACATCCACAGCGGGCGTAACAACGCTCCGGCCAGAAAAAACACCGCCCATGAAGCCGTGGGCAAGGCATCCACATTCGCAACATGCTCGCCGCGCGCACAGACCATCAAGACCGCAAGTGCGATGCCGCACGCTCTGGCCGCTGCGCCGTGCAAAGGCAACGGCGTCTCAGCTGCGCGCCGCGCCATCATCATGACACTTCCGATGGCGCGGAGAACGGCGTTGCGGCGCGCCAGCGCAGCACGCACCATGCGGCTGCCAGCACCACCGCCAGATACAGCGCTGTCGTACGCACGAACAGCGGCCCCCACTGCCAGGCGCGCTGCAGATACTGCGCCCAGTGCGGGTCGGTGTAGCGCCCGCCCCACCAGTAGAACGCGCCATTGGAGATCAAGAACGACAGCACGGCGGCCAAGGTGCCCAGACCCCAGGTGATGCTCAGCGACGCAGCGCTTGGCCGCACACGTGCGTGAGTCGCGCGCCCGGCGTACCAGAGCACGCCGTAGGCCACCGGCAATGCCGCGTAGGCCGCCGTGATGCAGAAGTCGCTGACGCCGGCCAGGCGCACCGCAGCCCAATCGATCGCCACCGACACCCCCAGCAAGGCGACGAAGTAGCCGTGCCGCCGCAATGCCAGACCGCCGAGAAAGAACACGGCCATGGATGCATCCGGCAGGTGCAGCCAGTCACTGACATGATGGAAGCGGGTCGCGGTCATCAGCAGCATCGAAGCGATGAACAACAGGCGTTCGGAAGAGCGGGATAACGGCGGCATCGATGGTCTCCTTCAGATTTTAGATCGCCACCCGGATGGCGCAACAGACATCAGGCAAATGATTGCCCCCTGCAAACCGTAACGATCCTTGCATCCAGCAGCAAGCGCCGACTGCGCGTTTAGACCGGCTAACAAAATGTCGTGAGCAATCGCCAGGTGAACGCGGACAGCGCGAGCAACCGCGGTGTCCGCCTGGTCCAGGCGGATCCGGGCACCGCCCGCGCCCATCCGGTGGCTGCGCAGTCGTGTTGCCGACGGCTCTCAGTGCGCCGGTTGGTAGCGGAAGGTCAGCAGATAATTGCAGCCTGGCTGGGCGTACCAACGTGCGGTTTCGTAGTGGCGGTCGAACACATTGTTGGCGGCAAATTGCACCTTCCAGTCCGCATTCACTGCATAACTCACGCGCAGATCCAGCAAGCCGTAGCCGGCCAGGCGATCGGTATTGGCCAGATCGTCGTAGCGTGCGCCCGATCCGAACAGGCTTGCGCCGATGCCGAATACACCGATGCTGCGGTCGGCATCGATGCGCCCGCTCTGACGCGCACGCCGCGGCAACCAGTTGCCATGATTGACCTCGCCATCGGCCTGCGGCGCAAGCCAGGTCAACGCGCTACGCAGGGTCCAGCCGGCCAGCTCGGTGTCGTAGCCGGCTTCCACGCCGCGAATGCGCGCCCGATCGATATTGTTCGGCTGCCCGAACGGATGCGTCGCATCCACCAACGACCCATCGTAGGCGATGAGGTCGTCGATACGGGTCTGGAACGCGCTGAGCGTCCAGGTGCCCCAGTCGTAGCGACCGCGCAGACCGAGCTCGGCACTCTTGGAGGTTTCCGGCCCGAGCAGCGGGTTTCCGTAATCGGGGTAATACAACTCATTGAAGGTGGGCGCCTTGAACGCAGTGCCGTAGCTGGCGGTCAGGCGTAGATGCTCGGCGACATCCCAACCCCACAGCAGGCTGCCGGTGGTCTTGCCGCCGAACTGGCTGTTGTCGTTGCGACGCAGGCTGGCCTGCAGCGATTGGCTTCCAAACGTCTGCTGCCATTGCGCAAATGCGGCGCGGTCGATGCGGCTGTCGGAATCGTAATTGTCGCTGCTGGCGATGGCGTCGCGCTGCCAATCGAAGCCGACCGTGAGCAGACCGGGGCCGGTGTCGAGATCGGCCTGCAACGCACCCTGCTTGCGGCGGGTGTCGTAGGTCGACAGGTAGGCGCCTTGGTAGTACGCATCGCTCAGATCGGCACTGCTGCCCACGCTGGCCGTGAGCTTGAGCGCATCGCTCGGCGCGTAACGCACGCGGCCGCCGATGGCCTGCTGCACGCCCTTGCTCAGATTGCCGCCGAATGCCGAACCGTCGTATTCGTTACGGCTCTGCGCGCGCAATACATGCACATCGGCATCCCACTGGCGATTGAAACGCCAGCCGCCCTGCGCGCTCAACGAATCGTTGCGATAGCCGTCGCGGTCCGGGTCGTAGGCGCTGGAGCTGGTATCCAGATACGCGTTGATACCATCGGTTTCGTCGTGCACGGCGTTCACCGAATACCAACCACCGGCGTCGCTCAGATCGCCCGGGCTGCGCCCCGCAATGCCCGCGCCGTAGCGGCGCGCGTTGTCGCTGCCGGCCGCCACGCTCAAGGTCGGCACGAAACCGCCTTGCGGACGCCGGGTAAAGATATGGATCACCCCGCCCAGCGCTTCGGAGCCATACAGGCTGGAAAACGGGCCACGCACGATTTCGATGCGTTCGATCTGCTCGATCGGCAGATCCTGCAACGCCGCGCCGCCAGCGGTGGCCGAGCCGATGCGCACGCCATCGATCAGCACCACCACATGGTCTGCCTCGGTGCCGCGCAGGAACAGCGAGGTCGCCTTGCCGGGTCCGCCGTTGTTGGCCAGCGACACGCCCGCCTCGCCGCGCAACAGGTCCTGCAGCGAATTGACCTGACGACGCTCGATCTGCGCGCGGTCGATGACCGTGACCGGCGCCAGCGTCTGGTCCTGGGTCTGTGCGGTACGCGAGGCGGTGACCACGACGTGGTCCAGATCGATGACGGCCTCGGCGTGGGCCACAGTGGCAACGCACAGCGACAGCCCCACGGCGAGCACGGCACGAGGCGGCGAAACGGAAGAAAGGGACATCAACTGCTGCTCCTGGAACCGCGCCAACCCGCGCGTGGGCAATCGGGCGGCAGGCAGCAACGGGCCAAGCGTCCGGCGCGCAGCGTCAGACGAGCAAGGCCACGCCCACCGCGTGCCGGGTCAATCCCTCAGGCCGGTCTCCGGGCTTGCGAGTGGAAGCTGGCGCCTCCGATGCCGCGCCTTCCCATGCGACTGCACAGTGGCGTATTGCGGCATCTGACCTCGCCCACCGTTGCGGGGGCAGCTCCGGAATTGCAGTTCGCCAAGGCGACACGCGCACCGGATTCCCGTTTAAACCACCGGCCAACCGGCAGTCACCTCAGGGGCGCGCATGGTAGCAGGATTGGCGGACCGCGCCGCCGATATCTGCGGCGACCTGCCAGCCGCCCGTTCCAGCTCGCTGTAGGAGCGCACCTGGACGCGATGGCTCTACCGGGAACGTCCATCGCGCCCAGGTCGCTCCTACGCCGTGCAGGTGTCGCACAGCCGCGCGCGTTCAGTCCTTGGTAAACACCAGCCGTCCGCCGTCGGCACGCACGCGCACGCTCTCGCCGCTGAGATACTGGCCGGACAGGATCTGCTGCGCCAGCGGGTTCTCCACCTGCGATTGGATCGCGCGCTTGAGCGGGCGCGCCCCGTACACCGGGTCGAAGCCGACACTGCCCAGCACCTCCAGCGCCGCATCGTCCAGGTCCAGCTTGAGGCCGCGCTCGGCCAGGCGTTTTTCCAGGCCTTGCAACTGGATGCGCGCAATCGACTTGATCTGCGCCTTGTCCAGCGGATGGAACACCACGATGTCATCGAGCCGGTTGATGAACTCCGGGCGGAAGTGGGCCTGTACCACCCCCATCACCGCGGCCTTCATCTGCGTGTACGCCTCGGCGCTATCGTCGCCGGACAGCTCCTGGATCTGGTGCGAGCCCAGGTTGGAGGTCATCACGATGACGGTATTGCGGAAGTCCACGGTGCGGCCCTGGCCATCGGTCAGGCGGCCATCGTCGAGCACCTGCAGCAGGATGTTGAAGACATCCGGATGCGCCTTTTCCACTTCGTCCAGCAGGATCAGCGAATACGGACGACGCCGCACGGCCTCGGTGAGATAACCGCCTTCTTCATAGCCCACATAGCCAGGAGGTGCACCGATCAGGCGCGCGACCGAATGCTTCTCCATGAACTCGCTCATGTCGATGCGAATCATCGCTTCGGTGCTGTCGAACAGGAAATCCGCCAGCGCCTTGCACAGCTCGGTCTTGCCCACGCCGGTGGGACCCAAGAACAGGAACGAGCCACTGGGGCGGTTCGGGTCGGACAGGCCGGCACGCGAGCGGCGCACCGCATCGGAGACCACCTTGATCGCCTCGTTCTGACCGACCACGCGATGATGCAGTTCGTCTTCCATGCGCAACAGCTTGTCGCGCTCGCCTTCGAGCATCTTGTTGACCGGAATGCCGGTCCAGCGCGACACCACTTCGGCGATTTCCTCGGCGGTCACGCGGTCCTGCACCAGCTTGAAATCGTGGTGCTCCACCTCGTTGGCGAGCAGCATCTGCTTTTCCAGTTGCGGCAGCACGCCGTACTGGATCTCGCTCATCTTGGCGTAGTCCTGGCGGCGCTGCGCGGCCTCCAGTTCCAGCTTGGCGTGCTCGATCTGCTCCTTGATCTTGGTCGTGCCCTGCAGCGCCGCCTTTTCCGACTTCCACACTTCATTGAGGTCGGAGAACTCGCGTTCGAGCTTGTCGATATCGCTCTCCAGATCGGCCAGGCGCTGCCGCGAGGCCTCGTCCTTTTCCTTCTTGAGCATCTCGCGCTGGATCTTGAGCTGGATCAGGCGGCGTTCCAGGCGATCGAGCTCCTCCGGCTTGGAGTCGATCTCCATGCGGATACGCGACGCGGCTTCGTCCATCAAATCGATGGCCTTGTCCGGCAATTGGCGATCGGTGATGTAGCGGTTGGATAACGTTGCCGCAGCCACGATGGCCGGGTCGGTGATCTCCACGCCGTGATGCACCGCGTAGCGTTCCTTCAGCCCACGCAGGATGGCGATGGTGTCTTCCACCGTCGGCTCGCCCACGAAAACTTTCTGGAAGCGGCGCTCCAGTGCGGCGTCTTTTTCGATGTATTTGCGGTATTCGTCCAGCGTGGTGGCGCCGATGCAATGCAGCTCGCCGCGCGCCAGCGCCGGCTTGAGCATGTTGCCGGCATCCATCGCGCCATCGGCCTTGCCGGCGCCGACCATGGTGTGCAGCTCGTCGATGAACAGGATGATCTGGCCTTCGTTCTTCGAAAGATCGCTGAGCACCGCCTTCAGGCGCTCTTCGAACTCGCCGCGAAACTTGGCACCGGCGATCAGCGCGCCCATGTCCAGCGACAGCACGCGCTTGCCGCGCAGGCCTTCGGGCACTTCGCCGTTGATGATGCGCTGGGCCAGGCCCTCGACAATGGCGGTCTTGCCCACGCCGGGTTCGCCGATCAGCACCGGATTGTTCTTGGTGCGGCGCTGCAGCACCTGGATGGTGCGGCGGATTTCCTCGTCGCGGCCGATCACCGGATCGAGCTTGCCGCTCTCGGCGCGTGCGGTCAGATCGATGGTGTATTTCTCCAGCGCCTGGCGCTGTTCTTCGGCATTTTCCGACTGCACGGTTTCGCCGCCACGCAGCTTGTCGATGGCCGCTTCGATCTTCTTCTTGTCGCCACCGGCAGCGCGCAACGCCACGCCCAGCGGGCTGGCATCGTCGGCGGCGGCCAGCACGAACCATTCGCTGGCGATGAACGCGTCGCCATGTTGCTGGGCGAGCTTATCGGTCTGGTTGAGCAGGCGATTGAGATCGTTGCCGATCGACAGATTGCCTTCCTGCCCGGACACCTTGGGCAGCGTGTCCAGCGCCTCGCCGAGGCGCTCGCGCAGCAGCGGCACGTTGACGCCGGCCTGCGACAGCAACGGGCGCGTGCTGCCGCCGCTCTGGTCGAGCAGCGCGGCCAGCACGTGCACCGGCTCGATGATGTTGTGGTCGCGGCCCACGGCCAGCGACTGCGCGTCGGCCAGCGCCTGCTGGAACCGCGAGGTGAGCTTGTCCATCCGCATGGGGAGATCCTCTGAACAGGTGGCCGGCACCGCCGGCGATACCGTGCAGATGCGGTTGCCGAGCGGGGTTTCAAGGTGTGCCGGTGCTGGAGATGGAAGCGGCCAGGCCGACGCTACCTAAGCGGGCGTGGCGAAGCGGGACGTGCAGGTGGGCTACCGCCGGGTGACGCACCAGCCAGTGACCCGGCATGTCGCCGTGGGCGTTAGTGAAACGGCGCGCAGGCGCTGGTATGGTCTCGGGCGCTGAGCCCGACACGCGCGGGGCTAGAGGATGCGTTGCAACGGCGAGGTTTCCTGCGCCGTCGCCTCGCGGGGTGCACCGTGGCGCGTCTGCGCCTTCGGGGCAGCTGGCTCCAGCACCTGTGTCGTGCCCAGCAGACGCGACAGCACCTGTGCCTGGATCGTCGCCAGCGCGGGCAGCCCGGGCGCACGCGGATGCGGCACCGGCACCGGCACATCCAGGCCAACCTTGCCGTGTTCGAGCACCACGATGCGATCGGCCAGCGCGCTCGCCTCGGCCACGTCATGGGTGACCAACACCAGCGTAAACCCATGCTGCCGCCACAACTGCACGATCAGCTGCTGCATTTCGATACGGGTCAATGCATCCAGCGCCCCCAGCGGTTCGTCCAGCAGCAACAGCCGCGGTCGATGCACCAAGGCACGCGCCAGTGCCACGCGCTGACGTTGACCGCCCGACAACGCGGACGGCCACGCGTTGCCGCGCGTGCCCAGGCCCACCGCGTCCAGCGCCTGCTGCGCCTGCGCACGACCGGCCCGGCCCAACCCAAGCGCCACATTGTCGATCACCCGCTTCCACGGCAGCAGGCGGGCATCCTGAAACATCAGCCGCACCGCATCGCGCTGGGCTGCCAATGGCGCGCGCCCGCTGTCGACCGTGCCGACATCGGCGGCTTCCAACCCCGCAATCACGCGCAGCAGCGTGCTCTTGCCGCAACCGCTGCGCCCCACGATCGCCACGCACGCACCAGGCGCGATGTCCAGCTCGATGCCGCGCAACACGTCGCTGTCGCCATAACGCTTGGCAATTCCGCCTACGCGCAGCGGCAGCCCGATGGTGGCAGCGCTCATCGGCGTAGCTCCGCACGCTGCTGTTGCGCGGGATGCCAGCCAAGCCACACCGCTTCCAGGCCGCGCGCGGCCATGTCGGCCAGCTTGCCGAGCAAGGCGTACAGCACGATCGCCACCACCACGATGTCGGTCTGCAGAAACTCGCGCGCATTGGTGGCCAGATAGCCGATACCGGAGCTGGCGGAAATGGTCTCGGCCACGATCAGCGTCAGCCACATCAACCCCAGCGCAAATCGCAAGCCCACCAAAATCGACGGCAGTGCACCCGGCAACAACACATCCCAGAACAGTTGCGGACATCGCAGGCCGTAATTGCGCGCCATTTCGATCAAGGCCGGATCCACGCTGCGGATGCCGTGATAAGTATTGAGGTAGATCGGGAAAAACGTTCCAAGCGCGACCAGGAACAGCTTGGCGCCCTCATCGATACCGAACCACAGGATCACCAGCGGAATCAGCGCCAGATGCGGCACGTTGCGCAGCATCTGCAGGGCGCTGTCGAGCAGGCGCTCGGCCACGCGGCAGACGCCGGTCAACAGGCCGAGCGCAAATCCGATGCTGCCGCCAATCGCCAGGCCGACCGCCGCGCGCCAGCTGCTGATGGCCAGGTGTTGCCACAGCTCGCCGCTGCGCACCAGCGTGACTGCCGCACGCATTACCGCATCCGGCGCGGGCAGAATGCGCTGCGGCAACCAACCGCTGGAGGCTGCAATTTGCCAGGCCAACAGCAAGGCCAAGGGCAGCAGCCACGGCACCAGCGCGTTGCCCACACGGCGCGAAATGGCGCTCATCGCAGCATCTCGGTGATAGTGCCTTGTCTCGCGCCCTGTCGCACTGAAATGCCAGCGCACACTTGCACGCTTGTGACTTCGTGGCCCTGCACCCTGCGACTGTATGCATTCGAACGCATCATTTGCTCGCCGCCTGCGCTGCGCCAGCAGCCGGCGCGCGCCAGACCGCCGGTGCCACCAGCACGCGTTTGGGCAACAGGCGCTGCGCATAGAACAGGTCGGCAGTGGCCTGCTGCGCCTTGATGACCTGCGCGCTGAGCGGTTGCACGCTGGCCGGCGGGCGATGCGCCAGCGTGCGTTCCACCACTGCGGGCGGCAGCCCACTCACCTGCGCCAATATCTTGATGCTGCCGGCACGGTCGCGCTCCAGCAGGCCATCGGCCTGGTTGAGCGTGCCCATCACCTGCTGCACGAACGGCCCCCACGCCGTGGCATAGCGACGCGACGACAGAAAAAACCCGCCGGTGAGCCCCAGGCCTTCGCCATTGGCGAGCAGGCGGGCGCTGCCATCCAGCGTCAACGCCGAATACCACGGGTCCCAGATCGCCCAGGCGTCCACCTGCCCGGCCGCGAACGCCGCACGCGCATTGGCCGGCGACAGATACAGCGGCGTGATATCGCGCATGCCCAGACCTGATTTGGCCAACAACCGCAACAGCAGATTGTGCGCACTCGAGCCTTTCTGAAAGGCGACACGCTTGCCCTTGAGGTCGGCCACCGTACGCAGCGCGCTTTTGCTCGGTACCAGAATGGTCTCGGCCTCGGGCGTGGGCGGCACCCAGCCCACGTACAGCAGATCGGCACCGGCAGCCTGCGCAAACAGCGGTGGAATATCGCCGGCGCCGCCCAGGTCGATGCTGCCCACATTCAATGCTTCCAGCAGTTGCGGGCCGGCCGGAAATTCCACCCAGGTGATCTTGGTCTGCGCAAAGCGCTGCTCCAGCAAACGATGCTGCTTGGCCAACACCAAACTGGAGACCGCCTTTTGATAACCGATCCGCAACTGCGCCGGCTCGGCCGCCAGCGTAGGCTGCGCCCACACAATGCTCGCCAACAGCAAGGCACTTGCCAACGCGGCGTACGCGGCCGCACGCGCGGCCATCAGCGAGCGGTACACCGTCTGCTGCCAACCCGTTGCCCGCATCGCAGCTGCTGGTTGCACACCCCGGCCACGCCGGCACGATGGCTGCATCGCAGCCTCGCTGGTGATTGCGGGAACGCGGTAGCGCATCGGCAGAGTCCTCATTGCCAATCGGTTGAGGGTTTTTCCCAGAGGTTGATGCCACCCTCGACCGCATGGCGATCGATCTCGGCCAACTCTTCTGCACTGAACGGCGGCGCCTGCAATGCCGCCACGTTTTCGATCAGTTGCTCCGGACGGCTGGCGCCCAGCAACGCCGAGCTCACGCGCGCATCGCGCAGCACCCAGGCCAATGCCAGCTGCGCCAGGCTCTGCCCACGCCCGCGCGCAATCGCATCCAGCCCACGCGCGCGTTGCAGGTTGTCATCGGACAGATGTTCCGGCCGAAGCGACTGACCGCCGGGGCGGTTGACGCGCGCATCACTGGGCACGCCATTGAGATATTTGCCGGTCAACAGACCTTGCGCCAGCGGTGTGAAGGCGATCACTCCAGCGCCCACCTCCGCAGTGGCATCGAACAGCTCGTGCTCGGCCCAACGGTTGAAGAGGTTGTAGGCCGGCTGATGGATCAGCAGCGGCACCTTCCACTCGCGCAGCAGTGCGGCGATCTCGCGTGTACGCCCGGCCGAATACGACGATATGCCGACATACAGCGCCTTGCCCTGTTGGACCGCACTGGCCAATGCGCCGGCGGTTTCCTCCAGCGGCGTGTCCGCATCGAAACGGTGCGAATAGAAAATATCCACATAGTCCACGCCTAGCCGCTGCAGGCTCTGATCCAGGCTGGACAACAGGTATTTGCGCGAACTGCCGCCCTGCCCGTACGGGCCCGGCCACATGTCCCAGCCGGCCTTGGTGGAGATGATCAACTCATCGCGATACGGCTTGAAATCTTCATGCAGCAGCCGGCCGAAATTGATTTCCGCGCTGCCGTAGGGGGGCCCGTAGTTGTTGGCCAGGTCGAAATGGGTGATGCCCAGATCGAACGCGGTACGCAGCAGTGCGCGTTGCGTTTCGATCGGCGTGCTGTCGCCGAAGTTGTGCCACAGGCCCAGCGATAACGCAGGCAACACAAGGCCGCTGCGGCCAACGCGGCGATAGGCGATACGGTCGTAACGATCGGGATGTGCGAGATAGCGCATGGGAATGTCCGGTTGGTCAGCGTGGGCTGAAGCGATTGACGGGGCGTTGCAACCCCAGATGGTCGCGCAGCGTGCGCCCGGCATATTCACGCCGGAACAGTCCACGTCGCTGCAATTCCGGCACGACATGCGCAGCCACATCGGCCAGGCCACCGGGCAGATGCGGCACCAGCACATTGAAGCCGTCTGCAGCGCCCTGTTCGAACCAGGCCTGCAGCTCGTCGGCGATCTGCGTGGGGGTGCCGATCAGGCTGTAATGGCCGCGCCCGCCCGCGATGCGCCGGCCGAGCTGGGCGATGCTCAACTGCTCCTGTCCCGCCAGTTCGGTGAACAACTGCTGGCGGCTGCGCTGGCCGGTTTCGGTGAGCGGTAAATCCGGCAGCGGACCATCCGGCGGATAGGCCGACAGATCGAAATTGCCCAGCATGCGCGACAGCAATGCGATACCCACCTCCGGCTCCACCAGGTCCTGAAACTGCTCGAATTTATCCTGCGCTTCGGCCTGGCTCTGGCCCACCACGATGAACACGCCGGGCAACACCTTCAACGCATCGCGTGCGCGACCGAACTGGTCCAGCCGGCCCTTGAGGTCGGCATAGAACGCCTGTGCCTTGGTCAATGACGATTGCGCGGTGAAGACCACCTCGGCAGTCTCGGCGGCCAGCGCACGTCCGGGCTCGGACGAGCCGGCCTGCACCAGCACCGGATGCCCCTGCGGGGCGCGCGCAATATTGAGTGGGCCACGCACCTGGAAATGGCTGCCGCGGTGATCCAGCACATGCGCCCGCGCAGGGTCGTGATGCAGGCCGGTGGCGGTGTCGGCAATGAAGGCATCGTCGTCCCAACTGTCCCAGAGTCCGGCGACCACCTGCTGGAATTCGCGCGCACGCGCATAGCGCTCGGCGTGCACGTAATGCGCATCGCGATTGAAATTCAGCGCCTCATCGGCCGCATCGGAGGTGACCAGATTCCAGCCGGCACGCCCGCCGGAGAGATGATCCAGCGAGGCGAACTTGCGCGCCACGTGGTACGGCTCGTTGTAGCTGGTGGTCATGGTGGCGATCAGACCGATGCGCTCGCTCACCACCGCCAGTGCGCTGAGCAGCGTGAGCGGCTCGAACAGGCTGGAACGCGCCATGCGCGAGGCCACCGGCCCACCGGCCGCAGCCAGGCTGTCGGCGACGAACACCGTATCGAATTTCGCGGCTTCGGCGATGCGCACCATCTCGCGGTAGTGGTCGAACACCAGTGTATCGGCACTGGCCTGTGGATGCCGCCACGCTGCCACATGATGCCCGGTGGCCATCAGGAAGGCGCCCAGCGACAGCTGACGTGGCGCGCTCATCGCAGCCCACCGTCCACGGCAGCCATGGTGTTGCGCATCGCCACATCAAAAAGCGCGAACCTCATGCTCAAAAATCCTTATGCACTTGCAGCCCGACATAATGCTGATCGTCGCGTGGCACCAATCGATAGACGTTGCCGGTCGCATTGGCCAGCAACGGTGCATACGCACGGTCGCCGAGATTGCGACCCAGCACCGCCACCCGCCAGCCATGCAGATCGTCGGCCAACGCAATGCTGGCATTCCAGATTGCGTAAGGGCCCTGGATGGTTTGCGCGGTCTGGCTGAGGTCGTACTGCACGCTGTCCTGCCAGCTCACATCGCCGTTGAATTCCAGCGCCAGACCGCCGCGCAACGGCACGCGATAGCCCGCGCGCAGGTTGCCCTTCCAGTCGGGCGAAAACGGCAACGGCTTGCCATCCACATTGCAGTTGGCCGCGGCAGCTGCCGGGCAGGCGAAGCGCTGGATGCGCGCCTGCGTATAGGCCAGCGAAGCGGCCAGGCTAAGCCGCTCGGTGGGCCGATACTCCAGATCCAGTTCCACGCCCTGCGTGCGCACCTGCCCGGCGTTGATCAAGCGCGTCACCACCTGCCCGGCCACGGTGTCGAAGAAATTGGCCTGGTAGTTGGCGTATTGCGTATGGAATAACGCAAGGTTCGCACTCAGGCGGTCCTCCAGTGCACGTGCCTTCAACCCCAGCTCCCACGCGTTGGAAGTTTCCGGCTTCAGCGCCGGCGTATCGCGCGGCTGCATGTTGAAGAACACGTTGTAGGCCGGGCCCTTGTAGCCGCGCGAATACGTGAGGTAGCCGGTGGTCTGCGCATCAACATCGTACTGAAGACCGGTGCGGCCGGAGACGCCGTTTTCTGCGGTGCTGCCATTGCTGGCGGTGGCTGGCTGGATGCCGGTGATTGCGGTTGCAGAGGTGGACACGCGCTGGTGTTGATAGTCGAGCGTGTCGCGAGTGAAGCGTGCGCCCAGCAAGGCGCGCAGATCCGGGCGCCAATGCCAGGTGGCCTCGCCGAACACCGCATAGGTCTGCGCGCGGGTGCCGTAATCGGCCACGCCCAGGTTGCTGGCGGTCGGCGAGATCACCGTGCGCTGGTAGGTTTCGTCGCTGCGCGCATGCAGGTAGTACAGGCCGGCCACTGCTTCCACCGCACGGTCGCGCGGCGTCTCGATACGCAGTTCCTGCGAGTATTGTGTATACCCCAGATCGCCACGGTCGTGCGAAGACGGAAACGTCGCGCTGCGTTGCGCGGTGCGGTCGCCATCCTGGAACTGGGTGTTGTCCCACTGTCGCCAAGCGCTGATCGAGGTCAGCAGCGCATCGCCGAGTTGCTGGTCCAGCTGCAGCGAGGCTCCCTTGTTGGTGTCTTCCAGATGCGTGCGGTAATCGCTGTTGATCAGCCGGTTGTCGGCACGCGCCACCACCGGCGCAAGCGCAGCGGCAAAATCCGCGCGGGTGCTGGCAACGACCACGCCGCTGGGCGCATCACTGCGCGAGCGCAGGTAATCGGCCAGCAGCGTTGCATTCAAGCTCGGGTTCGGGGTCAGATCCATCCGCAACCGTGCACCGGAGCGCTGGTAACCGTTGACCGTTTGGCCATCGGCCACATTATGCACGTTGCCGCCGTACTCGGCCCACAACGCCGAGACGCTCGCCTTCAGCACCTCCGGCACCAGCGCGCCGCCAACGCTGGCTCGCACACGGTCTTCGTCGCCGCCACCGAAGTGCGAATAATCCACATAGCCACCGAACGCCTCCGGCGCCGGCTTGCTGACGATATTGAGTACGCCGGCCGAGGCGTTCTTGCCGAACAAGGTGCCCTGCGGCCCGCGCAGCACTTCGATGCGCTCGACATCGAGCAGATCCAGCGTGGCCTGGCCGGGTCGGCCCAGCACCACGCCATCGATCACGGTGGCCACACTGGGCTCCACGCCCGGCGAGGTCGAAATGGTGCCCACGCCGCGCAGGAACAACGAGGTGTCCTTGTTGGATGCACCGGTGCGGAAGGTGAGACTGGGCACCAGCGCCGGAAAGTCGGCCACGCTGTTGCGGTTCTCGCGCTCCAGCGTTTCGCCCTGCACCACGGACACCGCCACCGGCACTTGTTGCAAGGTGGTTTCGCGACGCGTGGCGGTGACGGTCACCGCCCCCAGGGTCTGCGCCGTGCGCTCCGGCGCTGCGTCGGCATCGCCCACTTCGTCGGCAACGGCCGGCATGCAGGCGCAAGCGAGACTCCATGCCAGCAACTGCGGTGTCCCCCACCATCTGGAGGCAGAAACGATGCCCGCCGGGCTCCGGTGTCGCGCAATCATTGACGTCCTTCTGTATGGGGTGGTGGGTGCGCGGTGTTGCTGCAGCCGGCATGCGCCGTGGGGGCGCCGCGCCGCGTGGGTTAGGTGCCGCCAGCCAAGCCGGTCTCGACCGCGCAATGCAATACGGCATGCTGTTTGCCGGCGTCGCGAGCGTCAAATAACCAATGTTTAGGTGGTTATTCACTCCTGCGGCGGATCGCGCCTGGCAGGCGGCCGGATAGCCTGTCGCGCACGCACGCTGCGCAAGCCCATGCAGGTGGCGATAATGCACGGATGGATGCACCCAAGCCCTGGCACCTCTACCTGCTGCTGTGTCGCAACGGCAGCTACTACGCCGGCATTACCAACGATCTGGAACGGCGCTTCCAGGCGCATCTGCGTGGCACCGGCGCACGCTACACGCGCGCCAACCCGCCCGTGCAGGTGCTTGCCAGTCACACATACCCGGACCGCGCCAGCGCATCACGCGCAGAGTGCGCACTCAAACGCCTGCCGCGTGCGCGCAAACTCGCCTGGCTGCAGGCGCAGCCGCACACCGTCCACGAGTCACAACCTGCTGACGCGTCGCTCACGCGCGCCTAGCCGCGGGTTTTCTACGCTGCCCTGCCCTCGATCGCGGAGCCGCGCATGCACTATCAACTGTATTACTGGACCGGCCTGCAGGGCCGCGGCGAGTTCGTGCGATTGGCCCTGGAAGATGCTGGCGCCGCCTACACCGATGTGGCGCGGACGCGAGGCGACGAGGTCATGAATGCCTTTCTGGAAGGGGAGCACCCAGGTGCGCAGCCATTCGCACCGCCATTTCTGAACGCGGGTGACATCGTGGTGGCGCAGGTCGCGGCGATCCTGCACTTCATCGGGCCGCAGCTGCAATTGGTGCCCGATTCGGAGCCGCAGCGCCTACAGGCGCTGCAGTTGCAGATGACCATTGCCGACCTGGTGGCCGAAGTACACGACACGCACCACCCGATTGCGACTGGCCTGTACTACGAAGACCAACAGGCCGAAGCGGCCAAGCGCGCGCAGGACCTGCGCGACAACCGCCTACCTAAATTCCTCGGGTATTTCGAGCAGGTGCTGCAACGGGCCGGCGGCACGCACGTGCTTGGCACGCATTCGTACGTCGATCTGTCGCTGTTCCAGCTGGTCAGCGGCCTGGAGTACATGTTCCCCAAGCGCATGGCGACGCTGGCCACAGACCTACCCGGCCTGAAGGCGCTGCAGCAGCGTGTGGCCACGCGACCGCGTATTGCGGCGTATCTGGCGTCCGAACGACGGGTGGCCTTCAATACCAACGGAATCTTCCGGCATTACCCGGAACTGGATGCAGAATAGGCGTTGGGGCAAGGGTCATCGCGCGCGACGAACTGCAGCAGACCAGCGCGGCATCACGATATGGCGCTGACTGCCGTCATCGATCACGCGGCATGTCAGACGTCCGGGCGTTCATCAGGGTGCGTTCCATCGCTGCATGCGCGTGCGGGCTCACCATCGCACGAAAGTTCGGATGGCCGCATGACATGCGGCCTTCACCCTTGCATGATTTGGATGCAAACGGCCTCAGCGCCCTTGTAGCAGCGCCGCGCGAATCCGCTGCAGTTGCGCCTTCACCGCAGCGGCTTGTGTCGGCCCGAGTCGCAGTAGTGCCTTCTGGCCAACCGACAGCGATTCCAGCGACGGATCGACAAAGAGATAACGGCCACGCTCGTCGCGTCGTACGCCGATCGGTTCCGCCGGCTGCGGCGTGCGCAGCAGGTGATCGATCACATCGATCACGCGGTCGTTGAAGTAGCGGTCCGGGGCACCCAGATTCGCATACGCTTGCTGAAACAGCGGATAGAAGCGCACATAACTGCGCGCCAAGGCCTGCGCGTCCACGCTGGTGAATGCAGTCACGTAAGGCGCATAGCGCGCCGCGTTGGCCTGATCGATCATCAGCTGATTGTCTGTGCTGGAGATCTGCAAGTCCCCCGACACCGGCTGCAGCACCGAGGCGCGGCGGCTGATGCTGGGTTGGGTCAGATTGTCGATCATCACCACAACACGTTCGATCAGGTGCTTGCGCAGCACGATCGACAACGCAGTCTCGTCCTGCACCAACGTCAGCAACGCTTCCCACGCGGCATCATCGCTTTGCGCCAATGGCGGAATTGCCACATCGGCAGCATCGGCCGAGGGTACCTGCAGCGGATGACGTGGCTCGTTGCCCGCCGGCGTTGGCTGCGGGTTGACTGCAGCGGCTACCGCGCTGGCGGTACGGCTGATGGGTGCAGGCAAGCGGCCCTGCGGATCGGGCGGGCCGCTGAACAGCCACCACGCGGCGCCAGAGATCAAGGGGACCGCCAACAACCACGGCCAGCGCGAGGACTTGCTTTGCATCATGGATCTCCTGACATCGACAACATCCAGGGTGTGACCGTGGGATGCTGCAGTGGTTCCATCCATTTACGGTGTCGCTCGTTTAGTCGCTTGAGTTGAGGCGTAGCGCGATACGCTCGCAATTTCCGGGAAAGGCAGCGGCCGGCTCGCCGCTGTATGTTGGACGTCCTACAGTTCGACCAGTTCAACTGGTCCTTGCCTGCCCGCTATCGCGGCACCTTATGCAGCATGGATGCCGCGATCCACTTCACTTAGGGAAGGTCTGAACAA
>NZ_JAGHWU010000013.1:0-27082 GCF_017746145.1 Xanthomonas sp. D-99
GTACTGAGCTGCGCCTCGGCGTACATCTTCTTGAGCCGGCGGTTCTCCTCCTCCAGCTCCTTCATGCGCGCGACCATGGACACGTCCATGCCGCCGAACTTGCTGCGCCACTTGTAGAACGTGGCCGAGCTGATGCCGTGCTCGCGGCACAGCTCCGGCACGGGCGCACCGGCCTGGGCCTGCTTGAGCACGGCGATGATCTGGCTGTCGGTAAAGCGGGACTTCTTCATGGAACCTCCTCGAGAAAGGGGACGAGAAAATTCCACTTCTGGCGTCTGCTAATGGGCGGGGGGATTACCTGGTGAACTGTTTACGAAAACCTGCAACAGCTCGCCCGCCAGCGCGGACATCTATCGCTCAGCCATCGAGCGCCTGATCGAAGAGCGTGTGATTGTGGCCAAGAGCGAGCAGGACTCGACCCGACGGGCCGCAGCGCAGATCCGGTTCAGCGATCAGCTGCTCCCGCCGGGCCAGCGCTCCCTTTTCTTTGGGTGTTAACCCGGCGCGGCCCGCGCTCTCAGCGCGACCGCCAACACCGACGTGGCTGCCGGAATCCGATTGTGCCTTGGAGCACCGCCCTAGACCGAATTCGAAGACCGGAGGTAAGGCTGGGCGCGGCGACGGACTCCTACCCGTCTATTACCCACCCTGATGGCCCGAGTGGGCAAGCCGGCTTCAGGGCAAGTGCGCCCTCATGGCGGCCCTGCACGCAAGAGGCCGCCCGTAGGCGGCCTCTGCGTTGACTCAACTAGGCTGTCGCGCGACCACCACGATAGCGAAGCATTCGCTCCACCATTGCGGCAACACGTTGCTTACACCCCGTGTGCAGCCAGCTGGCCCAACCGCTGCACTGCCACCGACACGGTCGGGTAATCCAGGGTCTTCTGCTCAGCGACATCGGCGAGCATGGCCAGGGTGAAGCGCAGGCTGGAATCGTCGCGTGACAGCCAGTTGGCCACCTTGTCCTCGGCACTGCTGCCGGACATGGTCAGCACCTGGCCGACCAGCGCGCGTTGGTGTGCGGCCAGTTCGTCGCGCAGCACGCCACGCGCCACCGCATGCCAACGCCCGTTGACCTCCAGTGCGTCGATCTGCTCGAACAGCCACGGCAGCCGCAGCGCTTCGCCCAGGCGGAAATGCACCTTGGAGACGTCCACCGGCTTGAGCTTGCGGGTGCGCGCGGTTTCGATGATGTCGAAGGCCGGTTCCAGATAACGCAGTTCGGACAACTGCTGCGCCAGTGCCGGGGTCAGGCCCTTGTCCTGCCACTCCTGCACGCTGGCTTCGTATTGCGGGCGCTGTGCGTCCGACAGCACGCCCGACGCCACGCGGATGTCGTTGAACGGGCCGTGGTAACGCTCCACCGCCGCGGTGATGCCGGGCATCTGGCCGGGGCGCAGCAGCAACCAGCGCACGAACGAGCGTTGCAGACGCCAGATCACTTCCAGCGCGTCGATCTGCACCGATTCGGGCACCTTGCCGTCCAGCGCGTCGATCTGTGTCCACAGCGCGCGCGCATCCAGCGTTTCGCGGCTGATGGTATAGGCCTTGGCGACCTCGCCGATGCTGCGACCGGTATCTTCCTGCATGCGCATCAGGAAGGTGGCGCCCATGCGGTTGATGGTGGTGTTGGTGACCGCGGTGGCGATGATCTCGCGCTTGAGGCGGTGACGCTCCATCGCATCGGCGTACTTCTTCTGCAACGGCTGCGGGAAGTAGCGCTGCAATTCCTTGGACAGGTACGGGTCTTCGGGAATGTCAGATTCCAGCAGCTGCTGGAACGCCACCAGCTTGGAATACGACAACAGCACCGACAGCTCCGGCCGGGTCAGGCCCTGGCCGCGCGCCTTGCGTGCCGACAGCTCGGCATCGGAGGGCAGGAACTCGATCTGCCGATCCAGCAGGCCCTGCAGTTCCAGCGTGCGGATGAAGTGCTGCTTGGAGCCGAGCCGCTTGACGCTCATGCGTTCCATCAGGCTGATCGCCTGGTTCTGCCGGTAGTTGTCCCACAGCACCAGATCGGCCACTTCGTCGGTCATCGACGCCAGCAGCTTGTTGCGTGCGTCATAGGTCAGCTTCTTGGCCTGCACCATGTCGTTGAGCAGGATCTTGATGTTGACCTCGTGATCGGAGGTGTCCACGCCGGCCGAGTTGTCGATGAAGTCGGTGTTGAGCAGCACGCCGGCCTGCGCCGCTTCGATGCGGCCCAGCTGGGTCAGGCCCAGGTTGCCGCCCTCGCCCACCACCTTGCAGCGCAACTCGCCGCCATTGACGCGCAAGCCGTTATTGGCGCGGTCGCCGACATCGGCATGCGACTCGCTGGCCGCCTTGACGTAGGTGCCGATGCCGCCGTTCCAGAACAGGTCCACCGGGGCCTTGAGGATGGCGTTCATCAGTTCGTTCGGCGACAGCTGCTTGACGCTGGCGCCCAGGCCCAGCGCTTCACGCACCGGTGCACTGATGTCGATGGATTTGAGCGTACGCGGATAGATGCCGCCACCGGCGCTGATCAGCTTGGCGTCGTAGTCGGCCCAGCTGGAACGCGGCAGCTTGAACAGGCGGTCGCGCTCGGCGAAGGACAGCGCTGCATCCGGGTTCGGATCCAGGAAGATGTGCCGGTGGTCGAACGCGGCCAGCAGGCGGATGTGCCTTGAGAGCAGCATGCCGTTACCGAACACGTCGCCGGACATGTCGCCGATGCCGACCACGCTGAAGTCCTGGCTCTGGCAATCGCGGCCCATGGCGCGGAAGTGGCGCTTGACCGATTCCCACGCGCCGCGCGCGGTGATGCCCATGCCCTTGTGGTCGTAACCGACCGAGCCACCGGAGGCGAACGCATCGCCCAGCCAGAAGCCGTGATCCAGCGCCAGGCCATTGGCGATGTCCGAGAACGTGGCAGTGCCCTTGTCGGCCGCCACCACCAGGTACGGGTCGTCCTGGTCATGACGCACCACCTGCGGCGGCGGCACGATCTTGCCGCCGACGATGTTGTCGGTGATGTCGAGCAGGCCCTGGATGAAGAGCTTGTAGCAGGCGATGCCTTCTGCCTGGATCGCATCGCGGTCGCCGCCCACCGGCGAGCGCTTGACGTAGAACCCGCCCTTGGCGCCAACCGGCACGATGACGGTGTTCTTGACCATCTGCGCCTTGACCAGGCCCAGCACTTCGGTGCGGAAATCCTCGCGGCGATCCGACCAGCGCAGGCCGCCACGCGCCACCGCGCCGAAGCGTAGGTGCACGCCTTCCACGCGCGGGCCGTAGACGAAGATTTCGCGATAAGGACGCGGCTTGGGCAGATCCGGCACCCGCGCCGAATCCAGTTTGAAGCTGATGCAGTGTGGGTGCTTGCCGTTCTTGTCGGCCTGGTAATAGTTGGTGCGCAAGGTCGCATCGATCACATCGATGAAGCTGCGCAGGATGCGGTCTTCGTCCAGGCTGGACACGCGATCCATCAACTTCAGCAAGGTGGCGCGGGTAGCGTCCTGCTGCGCGGTGCGATCGCCGCCGCGTGCTTCCAGCACGGCTTCCAGCGCCTTGAGCGTGGCCTCGTCGCCGCCTGCCAACGCAGACAGTTCTTCGCGCAGGCGCTCCTGGCCGGCGAAGATCTGTGCCTTGGTTTCAGCGCCGGTGGACGGATCGAAGCGTGCCTCGAACAATTCCACCAGCAAGCGCGCCAGCAGCGGATAGCGTGTGAAGGTGGCTTCGACGTAGGCCTGCGAGAACGGCACCGCTGTCTGCAGCAGGTATTTGCAGTAGCCGCGCAGCAAGGCCACCTGGCGCCAATGCAGACCGGTCGCCAGGATCAGGCGATTGAAGCCGTCGTTTTCGGCGTCGCCATTCCAGATGCGCTCGAACGCTTCGCCGAAGCTGGCGTCGGCGTGTGCGGCATTGATCTTGCCGGAGGTCGATTCGACCTCGAAATCCTGGATGTAGACCGGCGTTTCGCCCACCTGCAACCGATACGGCCGCTCGGAAATCACGCGCAGGCCCATGTTTTCCATCATCGGCATCGCATCGGACAGCGGAATATCGTCGAGCTGGCGGTACAGCTTCAGGCGCAGGCCTTCGCCCGCGTCCAGACGCACGCCATCGTCGCGACGGATTTCCTGCAGGCTCAGATGCAGATCGTCCGGGCCATCCAGCGAGGCGAGATGCTCGACGTCGGACACCGCCGATTCGATCGACGAATCTTCGATATAGCCGGCCGGTAGTGCGCGGCCGAAGTTGGCCGCCATGCGCAGGCCATTGGCCTCGCCATGCCGCGCAACCAATGCTTCGCGCAGCGCATCGCGCCAGTTGCGCAGCAGGTGCGCCAGCCGCGCTTCGAGTTCGGTGGTGTTGAACTCCAACGCCTCGCCGCTCTTGGGACGCACGATCAGGTGCAGCTGCGCCAGTGGCGATTCGCCCAGCACCACGCTGGAGTCGATGTATTCGCCGTGCAGCGCGTCCTTCAACAAGGCTTCGATGCGCAGGCGCACATCGGTGTTGAAGCGTTCGCGCGGGATGTACACCAGCGCCGAGATGAAACGCCCGTACTTGTCGCGGCGCAGGAACAGGCGGCTCCGCACGCGCTCCTGCAGCCCCAGGATGCCCATCGCGGTGCGGTACAGCTCCTCCTCGTTGGACTGGAACAGCTCCTCGCGCGGCAGCGTTTCCAGGATGTGGCGCAATGCCTTGCCGCTATGGCTGCTCGGGGTCAGCCCCGACTTGCTCATCACGTATTCGTGGCGCTGACGCACCAGCGGAATTTCCCATGGGCGGCGGTTGTAGGCGCTGGAAGTGAACAGGCCCAGGAAGCGCTGCTCGCCGACGATACGGCCCTTGGCGTCGAATTCCAGGATGCCGATGTAATCCATGTAACCGACCCGGTGCACGCGCGAACGTGCATTGGTCTTGGTCAGGATCAACGCATCCTTGAGTTTGGACGACGCGTTCAACCCATGCGCGGCCAGCGTGGTCACCGGGCGCGCCGGGGAAGTGTCGCGCCCGCGCAGCAGGCCCAGGCCGGTCTCTTCCAGCGGCGCCAGCACGTCCTGGCCATCCTGCTTCTCCACCCGATACTCGCGGTAGCCGAAGAAGGTGAAGTGGTCGGCCGCGGCCCAACGCAGGAACTCCTGCGCCTCATGCCGGCTGAGGTCGTCGATCGGCAGACGGCGGGTCGCCAGATCGTCGGCCAGCATGACCATGCGCTCGCGCATCGCCGACCAGTCCTGCACGATGGCGCGCACCTCGGCCAGCACCTTGCGCACTGCCGCTTCCAGCTTGGGCATTTCTTCCGGCGGCTGGCGGTCGATCTCCAGCACCATCAGCGATTCGCTCCTGCCCTCGCCCACTGCGGTGAGCTTGCCGGCCTTATCGCGCGCGATGCGCAGCACCGGGTGGCCAAGCACGTGCACGCCGATGCCCAGATCGGCCAGGGTCATGCTGACCGAATCCACCAGGAACGGCATATCGTCGTTGACGATCTGCAGCAGGGTATGCGGCGACTCGTAGCCGTGGCTCTTCAAGGTCGGGTTGAACACCCGCACGTTGACCGTGCCGGCCTTGCGCGCGCGCGCGAACTCCAGCATGTCCGATGCCAGCGCCGCCCATTGCTCCGGCGGATGGTTCGGGAATTCGTCTTCCTCCATGCGCCGGTAGAAGTCGGCGGCGAACGCCTGGACTTCGGCCTGACGGGCGGCCGGGTAGCGCTTGCGCAATGCGGCAAACACCGGCTCCAGGGTCACCGCCTGCGGTTCGGTGGCAAGCACGGGGACGGCACGTTCGGCGACCGGTTTGACCGACGTCGTGGACGATTTCGAAGCGGCTTTCTTGGCTGTCATGAGTAGAGCTGGAATGCTCGGTGGAAAACCTGAATTGTACCGGTGCGCGGTGACGACGCCTTGCTGCATAGCGCAAATGTGTGGGCCGCGATGGCCTCTGGCGGCATGCAAAAAGCGCTACATCTCTGTATGGACGAGGACGCGACGGCAGGAAGGCGGGGCTGGATCGCCACAACCGGCAAAGTCCGGCCAAATGCTTGGCACACAAGGCGTTGTGCAGACAATGCCGCGGCCGTCAAGCCTGTTTAAAAACTAAACTGGACGGTATAGTCTACCGACATGATCCCTCACTCCCACCGTGCTGCCCGGCGTTCGGACTGCGATCGACGCATCCATGCCGCCGTGCATGCGCTGCTGGCCGAGCGCGGCATGCGGCTGAGCATGGATGCCGTGGCCGAGCGGGCCGGCTGCTCCAAGCAGACCCTGTACAGCTACTACGGCTGCAAGGAAAACCTGCTGCGCGATGTGCTCCAGGACCACGTGCACCTGGCTACCGGCCAACTGGGCGCGGTCTCCGGCGATCTGCACGCGGATTTGCTGGCCTTCGCCTTGGCCCATCTTGACCGTCTGAACAACCCCGATGTGCTACAGACCTGCCGTCTGGTCGAAGCCGAGTCGCACCGGTTTCCCGACCAGTCGCAGCAGATCTTCCACGAGGGTGTGGTCGGCATGCAGCAGCGCCTGGCGCATCGCTTCGAACAGGCGATCGACGCTGGCCAACTGCGGCATGACGATCCGCACTTCATGGCCGAACTGTTGCTGAGCATGATCGTCGGGCTGGATTTCGACCGCCAACGGTTTCAAGTCCCCCATCGCGCCGGCCTCCCCGCCAGGCAGCGGTGGGCGCAGTTCGCCGTGGACACCTTCCTGCGTGCGTTTGCTCCGGCTCTTGCCGCGCCGACGCCGGCACCGCCTTCTCTTCTCACTTCAAGACCCTAACGGAGTTCCTCCTGATGATTGCCCCGCTCCGCACATTCGGCCTAGCCTGTGCCATCACCGTGGCGCTGGCTGCCTGCAGCAAGCCCGAACAACAGCAGGCACCGCCGCCGCCGGAAGTGTCGGTGCTGGAGATGAAGCCGCAGACGCTGCCGCTGGAACGCGACCTGGTCGGCCGCCTGTCGGCGTACCGTTCGGCGGACGTGCGTGCGCGCGTGGACGGCGTGGTGCTCAAGCGCCTGTACACCGAAGGCGCCAACGTCACCGAAGGCCAGCCGCTGTTCCAGATCGACCCGTCGCAGCTGAAGGCCACGCTGCTGCAGGCGCAGGGCCAGCTGGCCGCCGCCGAAGCGACCTATACCAACGCCAAGATCGCCGCGACGCGTGCGCGCAGCCTGGCGCCGCAGCAGTACGTTTCGCGCGCCGACATCGACACCGCCGAAGCCAACGAGCGTTCGTCCGGCGCCAACGTGCAACAGGCGCGCGGCGCGGTCGAGGCCGCGCGCATCCAGCTCGGCTTCGCCACCGTGACCTCGCCGATCACCGGCCGCGCCGGCATTCAGCGCGTGACCGAAGGCGCACTGGTTGGTGCCGGCGAAGCCACCCTGCTGACCACCGTCGACCAGATCGACCCGCTGTATGTGAACTTCGCCATGAGCAGCGAAGAACTGGCCGCCCTGCGGCAGGCGCAGAGCAGCGGCAACGTCCAGCTCAGCGGCGACGGCAAGTCCTCCATCAACGTGGAGCTGGGCAACGGCACGCAGTACCAGCACCCCGGCACGCTGGACGTGTCGGCGGTAACGGTGGACCCGAGTACCGGTGCGGTGTCGCTGCGCGCGACCCTGCCCAACCCCGAACAATCGCTGTTGCCGGGCGCGTTCGTGACCTTCAAGGCCGGCCTGGGCCAGCGCAACAATGCCTACCTGCTGCCGCAGCAGGCGGTGCAGCGCGATGCCACCGGACCCTACGCCCTGGTACTGGGCAAGGACGGCAAGGTGGTCCGCAAGAACCTTACCGTCGACGGCCAGCAGAAGGGCCAGTGGATCGTCACCGGCGGCATGACGCCGGGCGACCAGGTCATCGTCGATGGCGTGCAGAAGGCCAAGGAAGGGCAGCCGGCCAAGGGCGTGCCGTGGGATCCGAACAAGCCGGCACAAGGCGGCCAGCCCGGCGCACCGGGCGCGGCGCCCGCCGCGGCGCAGGGTGGCGACGCGCAAGCCGCACCGTCCGCCGACAAGGCCGATGCAGCGGCGCCGGCCGCCCAGCAACAGCCCAAGCAGGATGCGGCCGCGCAACCGGCCGACTCCCAGTCCAAGCAGCAGTGACGGAACCCGGACATGCCTAAGTTTTTTATCGAACACCCGGTCTTTGCGTGGGTGGTGGCGATCCTGATCTCGCTTGCGGGCGTGATCTCGATCCTGAATCTGGGTATCGAGTCGTACCCGACGATCGCCCCGCCGCAGGTCACCGTCACCGCCAACTTCCCCGGCGCCAGCGCCGACACCGCCGAAAAGGCAGTGACCCAGGTCATCGAACAGCAGCTCACCGGCATCGACCACCTGCTGTACTTCAACTCGTCCTCGGCCGCCAACGGCCGCGTGACCATCACGCTGACCTTCGAAACCGGTACCGACGCGGATATCGCGCAGGTGCAGGTGCAGAACAAGGTGTCGCTGGCCACGCCGCGCCTGCCATCGGAAGTGACCCAGCAAGGTGTGGTGGTGGCCAAGGCCAACGCCGGCTTCCTGATGGTGGCCGCGCTGCGCTCGGAAAACCCGTCGATCGACCGCGACGCGCTCAACGACATCGTCGGTTCGCGCGTGCTCGAGCAGATCTCGCGCGTACCCGGCGTGGGCAGTACCAACCAGTTCGGCGCCGAGTACGCGATGAACATCTGGTTGAACCCGGAGAAACTGCAGGGCTACAACCTGTCGGCGACCCAGGTGCTGACTGCGGTGCGCAACCAGAACGTGCAGTTCGCGGCCGGTTCGGTGGGCGCCGACCCGACCCCGGAAGGCATCAGCTTCACCGCCACGGTGTCGGCGGAAGGCCGCTTCAGCTCGCCCGAGCAGTTCGAGAACATCATCCTGCGGACCGACAACAATGGCGCCACCGTGCGCTTGAAGGACGTTGCACGCGTGACCGTGGGGCCGAGCAACTACGGCTTCGATACCCAGTACAACGGCAAGCCCACCGGCGCCTTCGGTATCCAGCTGTTGCCGGGCGCCAACGCGTTGAACGTCTCCGAAGCGGTCGGCGCCAAGCTCGACGAACTGCAGCCGACCTTCCCGCAGGGCGTGACCTGGTTTGCGCCGTACGAATCGACCACCTTCGTGCGCATCTCCATCGAGGAAGTGATCCACACGCTGGTGGAAGCCATCGTGCTGGTGTTCCTGGTGATGCTGCTGTTCCTGCAGAACTTCCGCGCCACCGTGATTCCCACGCTGGTGATTCCGGTGGCGCTGTTGGGCACGTTCTTCGGCATGTACATGATCGGCTTCACCATCAACCAGCTGACGCTGTTTGCGATGGTGCTGGCGATCGGCATCGTGGTGGACGATGCGATCGTGGTGATCGAGAACGTCGAACGCATCATGAGCGAGGAACACCTGGAGCCGAAGGCGGCCACCCAGAAGGCGATGACCCAGATCACCGGCGCGGTGGTGGCCATCACCGTGGTGCTGGCAGCGGTGTTCATCCCCTCCTCGCTGCAGCCTGGCGCCTCGGGCGCGATCTACAAGCAGTTCGCGTTGACCATCGCCATGTCGATGGGGTTCTCCGCCTTCCTCGCGTTGAGCTTCACGCCGGCCTTGTGCGGTGCGTTTCTCAAGTCCACCCACTCCACCAAGAAGAACTGGGTCTACCGCACCTTCGACAAGTACTACGACAAGCTGGCGCATCGCTATGTCGGCGTGGTGGGCCATACCCTCAAGCGCTCGCCGCCATGGATGATTGCGTTCGTGGCGCTGCTGGTGCTGTGCGGCTTCCTGTTTACGCGGATGCTGGGTAGCTTCCTGCCGGAAGAAGACCAGGGCTTTGCGGTGGCCATCGTGCAGCTGCCGCCGGGCGCGACCAAGATCCGTACCAATGAAGCCTTCGCGCAGATGCGTGCGGTATTGCAGAAGCAACCGGCCGTGGAAGGCATGCTGCAGATTGCCGGGTTCAGCTTCCTGGGCTCGGGCGAGAACGTCGGTATGGGCTTCATCCGGCTCAAGCCGTGGGAAGAACGCGACGTCACTGCCGAGCAGCTGATCCAGCAACTCAATGGCGCTTTCTATGGCATCAAGGGCGCGCAGATCTTCGTGGTCAACCTGCCCACCGTGCAGGGCCTGGGCCAGTTCGGCGGCTTTGATATGTGGCTGCAGGACCGTTCCGGTGCCGGCCAGGAGGCGCTGATCAATGCGCGCAACATCGTGCTCGGCAAGGCTGCGCAGAAGCAGGACGCCCTGGTGGGCGTGCGTCCGAACGGCCTGGAAAACTCGCCGCAGCTGCAGCTGCACGTAGACCGCGTACAGGCGCAGTCGATGGGCCTGGATGTCAGCGATATCTATAGCTCGATCCAGCTGATGCTGGCGCCGGTGTACGTCAACGACTACTTCGCCGAGGGCCGCATCAAGCGCGTCAACATGCGTGCCGACGATCAGTTCCGCGCCGGCCCCGAGTCGCTGCGCAACTTCTTTACCCCCAGCGCCACCGCCACCGGTATCGACGGTCAGCCGGCCATGATCCCGCTGAGCAACGTGGTCAAGGCCGAGTGGAACTACGCCTCGCCGGCGCTGAACCGCTACAACGGCTATTCGGCCGTGAACATCGTCGGCAACCCGGCTCCGGGCGGCAGTTCCGGCCAAGCGATGAGCGCGATGGAAGATATCGTCAACAACGATCTGCCGCCGGGCTTCGGTTTCGACTGGAGCGGCATGTCCTACCAGGAAATCATCGCCGGTAATGCGGCCACGCTGTTGCTGGCATTGTCGGTAGTGGTGGTGTTCCTGTGCCTGGCCGCGCTTTACGAGAGCTGGTCGATTCCGGTGGCGGTGCTGCTGGTGGTGCCGATCGGCGTGCTGGGCGCGATCACCTTCTCGATGCTGCGTGGGTTGCCGAACGATCTGTATTTCAAGATCGGCATGATCACGGTGATTGGTCTGGCGGCGAAGAACGCGATCCTGATCGTGGAATTCGCAGTGGAGCAGCGGGCGGCGGGCAAGACCCTGCGCGAGGCCACCCTGGAAGCGGCGCACCTGCGGTTCCGCCCGATCCTGATGACCTCGTTCGCGTTCATCCTGGGCGTGTTGCCGCTGGCCATCTCCACCGGTGCCGGCGCCAACTCGCGCCACTCCATCGGTACCGGCGTGATCGGCGGCATGGTATTCGCCACCGTGCTCGGGGTGATCTTCATCCCGCTGTTCTTCGTGGTGGTGCGCCGCATGCTGGGCGACAAACTGGACGAGCAGTCCAAGGAATACCTGGCCGTGCAGAACGAGGGTGGAACCCACCGCCCGGATCGCTGAGTCAGGCAGTAGATGCAACAAAAAAGCCCCGGCACTGCCGGGGCTTTTTTGTGCGGCATCGGTGGAAACCATTGCGAAATCCGCCACTCCTAGGAGCGCACCCGGGCGCGAACGCATTCCCGATAACCCCCGTCGCGCCCGGGTGCGCTCCTACGAGGGTGCGATGGCCGACAGGTTGCGGCGATCGGCGCGATGGCCTGAATAATCACGCTCAGTGACACTCGGGTTCGCCGGCATCGTGCAGGTCAGCAACGCGCGGCAGACAGCCGTCCTTGTAGGAGCGCGCCCAGGCGCGAACGAATGACCGTTGAAGCCACCGCACCCAAAAGCTACCGCCCTACACGCCCGCAATACGCGCGCCGGTCGACCCACGCACCACGCAGCGTCCTGTCATCACCATGCGGCGGATCGGCAATTGCGGATTGCTTAGCCGTTCCAGCAGCAGCGACATCGCCGCCCGGCCCATGTCTTCGACCGGCTGCTCGACCACGGTGATGCCCGGCTCGACCAGGTCGGTCCAGCGCTCGTTGTCGAACCCGGCCAGGGCCAGATCCTGCGGCAGGCGCAGGCCGGCGGTGCGTGCGGCCTTCAACGCGCCCATCAGCAGCAGGCTGTTACTGGTCACGATGGCCTCGGGCCGCCGGTCGTTGGCCAGCCATGCCCCCAGCTCGGCAATCGCCGCCTCGGCGGTGGGCGCCACTTCGCGGTAATCCGGCTGCAGCCCCTGTGCGCGCATCGCTGCCAGGTAGCCGTCGCGGCGCTCGGCCGCGGTGGTGCTGGTGCTGCCGAACAGCCCGCCGATGCGCCGGTAGCCCTGCGCCTGCAGATGCGCCACCAGCTCGGCCATGGCCGCGCCGTTGTCCAGCACGACGCTGTCATAGCGGCTGCCGGGGCCGGCGCGGTCCACCAGCACGGTGGGGTAATCCAGCGCCAACTCGTGCATACGCCCCACCGTGACGCGGGTCGGCGCAAAAATCAGCCCGGTGATGCGTTCTTCCTGCATCAGCTCCAGGTATAGCGCCTCGCGCTCGGGATCTTCATCGGTATTGCACAGGGTCACGCGCATACCGGCCTTGTAGGCGACCTCTTCCACTGCACGGATCAGCGCCGTGAAGTACGGGTTGCGGATGTCGGCCACGATCACCCCCAGGATGCCGGATTGCTGGGATCGCAATCGCCGCGCCATCAGATTGGGCCGATAGCCGGTCTGGCGCACCGCCGCTTCCACCTTGGCCCGCACCTCGTCGCTGACCGGGCCGCTGCCCAGCGCGCGCGACACCGTGGACTTGGACACGCCGGCCACGCGGGCCACGTCATTGATGCTGATACTCACTGGGACCGTTCCCGCTCCATTTTGCGCACCTTGACCCAGGCGCGGTGTCGGCCCTGATGCTAACCCGAAAGCACTACGGCGTTTTTGTGCACCGCACATTGACCTGGATCGTGGGAACGTTCCCACTATACTCCCCAGCCCCATCTCATCCGGAGCCCGCCTTGTCTTCTCCGTCGCCCGCCCCCGTTACCCCCGACCTTGTGCGCCTGCGCGCCTCAGCCCGCGACAAGGACGACGCCATCGCCCAGGCCGCCCAGTTACTGGTCGCGGCCGGCTGCGTCGCGCCGGGCTACGAGGCCAGCATGCGGCGGCGCGAAGGCCTGGCGAACACCTTCCTGGGCCACGGCCTGGCGATTCCGCATGGCGTCGGCGAAGACCGCCACCTGGTGCGCCGCGACGGCATCGCGGTGCTGCAGCTCCCCGACGGCGTGGAATGGAACCCCGGCCAGATCACCCGGCTGGTGGTCGGCATCGCCGCGCAATCGGACACCCACATCACCTTGCTGCGCCGGCTGACCCGGTTGATCCAGGATCCGGCGCAGCTGGAAGTGCTGTTCAGTACCGACGACCCCAACGTGATCGTCGCCGCACTCACCGGCGACCGCGCGCCCGAGACCAGCGCCGCGCCGGCCACCGACCTGGCCGAAGCATTCGAGTGGACCATTGCCTACCCCAGCGGCCTGCACGCGCGCCCGGCCACCCGCTGGGCCGAGACCGCACGCGGCTTCTCGGCACGCGCGCAGGTACGTGCCGGCGACCAGGCAGCCGATGCCAAGAGCCTGGTCGGCCTGCTGCAGCTGGGCCTGCGTGCCGGCGACAGCATCACCGTCTCGGCCGAAGGCAGCGACGCAGCCGAGCTGCTCAAGCGCCTGCGCGCCGTCATGGACGGCCTGACCGCGCAGGAAAAGGCCGATGCCGAGCGCGCCGCGCAACGTCGCGCCGCCCCGGTGGCCGGCTGGACCCCGCCGCAGGCGCAGCCGGCCATTGTCGGCATTGGCGCCAGCCCGGGCGTGGCGATCGGCATCGTCCACCGCCTGCGCGCCGCGCAGACCGAAGTGGCCGATCAACCGGTGGGCCTGGGCGATGGCGGCGCGCAACTGCACGAGGCGCTGACCCGCACCCGCCAGCAGCTCGCCGCGATCCAGGACGACACCCAGCGCCGGCTCGGCGCCTCGGACGCGGCCATCTTCAAGGCCCAGGCCGAACTGCTCAACGACACCGACCTGATCACCCGCACCTGCCAACTCATGGTCGAAGGCCACGGCGTGGCGTGGTCGTGGCACCAGGCGGTGGAACAGATCGCCTCCGGCCTGGCCGCACTCGGCAACCCGGTGCTGGCCGGTCGCGCGGCCGATCTGCGCGATGTCGGCCGACGCGTGCTGGCCCAGCTCGACCCGGCCGCGGCCGGCGCCGGTCTCACCGACCTGCCCGAGCAGCCGTGCATCCTGCTCGCCAGCGACCTGTCGCCGTCGGATACCGCCAATCTGGACACCGCGCGCGTGCTCGGCCTGGCCACCGCGCAGGGCGGCCCGACCTCGCACACCGCCATCCTTTCGCGCACGCTCGGCCTGCCGGCACTGGTCGCGGCCGGCGGCCAGCTGCTGGAGATCGAAGACGGCGTCACCGCCATCATCGACGGCAGCAGCGGGCGCCTGTACATCGACCCGTCCGAGCAGGATCTGGACGCAGCACGTGCGCATATCGCCGAACAGCAGGCCATTCGCGAGCGCGAAGCCGCGCAGCGCGCGTTGCCGGCCGAAACCACCGACGGCCACCACATCGACATCGGCGCCAACGTCAATCTGCCCGACCAGGTCGCGATGGCGCTGACCCAGGGCGCCGAGGGCGTCGGCCTGATGCGCACCGAATTCCTGTTCCTGGAAAGCGGCCGCACCCCCAGCGAAGACGAACAACACGCCACGTATCTGGCGATGGCGCAGGCACTGGATGGCCGCCCGCTGATCGTGCGTGCGCTGGATATCGGCGGCGACAAGCAGGTGGCGCATCTGGAATTGCCGCACGAAGAAAACCCGTTCCTGGGCGTGCGCGGCGCGCGCCTGCTGCTGCGTCGCCCCGACCTGCTGGAGCCGCAACTGCGTGCGCTGTACCGCGCCGCCAAGGATGGTGCTCGGCTGTCGATCATGTTCCCGATGATCACCTCGGTGCCGGAACTGATCGCGCTGCGGGAGATCTGCGCACGCATCCGCGCCGAGCTCGACGCACCGGAAGTGCCGATCGGCATCATGATCGAAGTGCCGGCCGCCGCCGCGCAGGCCGACGTGCTGGCGCGCCACGCAGAATTCTTCTCGATCGGTACCAACGACCTCACCCAGTACGTGCTGGCGATCGACCGCCAGAACCCGGAACTGGCCGCCGAAGCCGACAGCCTGCACCCGGCGGTGCTGCGCATGATCCGCAGCACCATCGAAGGCGCACGCAAGCACGACCGCTGGGTCGGCGTCTGCGGCGGCCTGGCCGGCGACGCGTTCGGCGCCAGCCTGCTGGCCGGCCTGGGCGTGCAGGAATTGTCGATGACGCCCAACGACATCCCGGCGGTCAAGGCACGCCTGCGCGGCGCCGCGTTGAGCCGGCTGCAACAGCTCGCCGAACAAGCGCTGGCCTGCGAAACCGCCGAACAGGTGCGCGCACTGGAAGCAAAGCGCGAGGACAAGGCATGAGCCTGCAGGCCATCACCGTCACGCTGAACCCGGCGATCGACCAGACCATCCAGCTCGAACACCTGCAGCCGGGCGCCGTGCACCGCGCCAGCAGCGTGCGCAACGATGCCGGCGGTAAAGGCATCAATGTGGCCGCGTGCCTGGCCGACTGGGGCAGCCAGGTTGCTGCGCTGGGCGTGCTCGGGGTCGGCAATGCCGGCGTATTCGAAGCGCTGTTCCGCGAACGCGGCATCGCCGATCACTGCCAGCGCATGGCCGGCGAAACCCGCACCAATCTCAAGTTGGTCGACGCGCGCAGCAACGACACCACCGACATCAACCTGCCCGGCCTGCGCTTAGGGCCTGCGCATCTGCAAGGCGTGGCCGATCATCTCGCCCCGCTGCTGCGCCCCGGCCTGCCGGTGGTGCTGTCGGGCAGCCTGCCGGCCGGGCTGCCGGACGACAGCTGGGCGCAATTGCAAGCCCAGGCCAGCGCTGCCGGTGCGCGCGTGCTGCTGGATACCAGCGGCATGCCGCTGGCGAGGGCGCTGGATGCCGCACGCGAGGCGCTGCCGTATGCGGTCAAGCCCAATCGCGACGAACTCGCAGCCTGGACCGGCCGCCCGTTGAACGACCGCGGCGCACTCAGCGCCGCCGCGCACGAACTGATCGCCCGCGGCATCCAGTTGGTGGTCATTTCGATGGGCACCGAAGGCGCCCTGTTCGTGCAACGCGACCAGCGGTTGATCGCCCGCCCGCCTCGCCTGGCGCACGGCAGCAGCGTGGGCGCAGGCGATGCGATGGTGGCCGGTCTGGCCGCCGCCTCGCTCGATGCCGCGACCACGCTGGAGCAGTGCGCACGGCTGGCCACGGCGTTTTCGATGTGCCGGCTGGAAAGCGGCGACGCGCGCCGGATTACGCCAGAGGGCGTGCGCCGCGCCGCAACCGATGTGGTGATCGAAGCACTGTCATGAGCAGCCATTCGCCGCTGCCGATGCATGCACCCAGGCGTTCGTCTGGCTGGCAGTCGCAGACGGCGGCAGATCGCGCGCATCACCGCCACGCATAACGCTTGAAATTCCCCCGCCGGCGACACCGGCGACCGCAACACAGCAGGAGTTTTGCCATGTCCTCTTCCATCGTGGTCATCGCCGCTGGCGAACGCAGTACCGAAGCCGTCCTGGCGGCCGAAGCGCTGCGCCGCGCGGCCACTGCCGCCGGCCGTCGCGTGACGATCGAAATCCGCAGCGACCAGGGCGTGCTCGGCGCCTTGCCGGGCGAACTCGCCAGCGCCGCCGCCCAGGTCCTGGTGGTCGGCGACGCCGACGCCGATACCGCCCGCTTTGGCGATGCGCAACTGGTGCGCCTGAGCCTGGGCGCGGTGCTGGACGATCCGGCGGCTGCGATCGGCAAGCTGGCCGCACACGCCGACCCGGCCGTCGCCGGCAATCCCGGTGGCACCGCCAGCGGCAGCAAGCGCATCGTGGCCATCACCTCCTGCCCTACCGGCATCGCGCACACATTCATGGCCGCCGAAGGCCTGCAGCAAGCCGCCAAGAAGCTCGGCTACCAGATGCGGGTGGAAACCCAGGGCTCGGTGGGTGCGCAGGACGCACTCACCGACGACGAAATCCGCGCAGCAGACGTGGTCATCATCGCGGCCGACCGCGAGGTCGACCTGGCCCGCTTCGGCGGCAAGCGCGTGTTCAAGAGCGGCACCAAGCCGGCGATCAACGATGGCCCGGCGCTGATCAACAAGGCCCTGGCCGACGCCAGCGTGCAGGGCGGCGCCACGCCCGCCACCGGCACCGCCGCCAGCGCCACCGCGAGCAAGGGCAATGGCCGCACCGGCGCCTACAAGCATCTGATGACCGGCGTCTCGTTCATGCTGCCGTTCGTCACTGCCGGCGGCCTGCTGATCGCGCTGGCATTTGCGCTCGGCGGTATCTACGCCGGCGACGATGCGCACCAGGGCACCCTGGCCTGGTCGCTGTTCCAGATTGGCGCCAAGGCCGGCTTCACCCTGATGGTGCCGGCCCTGGCCGGCTATATCGCCTACTCCATCGCCGATCGCCCGGGCATCGCGCCCGGCATGATCGGGGGCCTGGTCGCGGCCAATCTCAACGCCGGTTTCCTCGGCGGGATCATTGCCGGCTTCATCGCCGGCTACGGCGTGGCTGCGCTCAACCGCTATATCAAGCTGCCGCGCAACCTGGAAGGCCTCAAGCCGGTGCTGATCCTGCCGGTGCTGGGCACCCTGCTGGTCGGGCTGGCGATGATGTACGTGTTCGGCCAGCCGGTGGCCGACCTGCTGGCCTGGCTCACCGCCTGGCTGCGCGGCATGCAGGGCAGCAGCGCACTGCTGCTGGGCCTGTTGCTTGGCGGCATGATGGCCTTCGACATGGGCGGGCCGGTCAACAAGGCGGCCTATGCGTTCTCCACCGGCCTGATCGCCAGCCAGGTCTATACCCCGATGGCCGCCGCCATGGTCGCCGGCATGACCCCGCCGCTGGGCATCGCGCTGGCGACCTGGGTGTTCCGCAACCGCTTCACCGCCGAAGAACGCGGATCGGCCACCGCGGCCGGCGTGCTCGGGCTGGCCTTCGTCACCGAAGGCGCCATCCCGTACGCTGCGCGCGACCCGTTGCGCACCATCCCGGCGCTGGTGATCGGCTCGGCCGTGGCCGGCGCCATCTCGATGACCGCCGGTGCCGAATTGAAGGCCCCGCACGGCGGCATCTTCGTGCTGCTGATCCCCAACGCCGTCACCCACTTGCTCAATTACGTGCTGGCTCTGGTGGTCGGCGTGGTGGTCACGGCCATCGCGCTGCGCCTGCTCAAGAAGCCGGTGACCGACGTCATCGCCTGAGGCACCCACAGCGGCACGGACCTGCCGCCGCACCTGACGCGCCCGAGTGTTCCGGCGCCCCTGACCTGCTTCACCGCTGCGCGCACCCGGGTGCGCCGCCAGCGGCTTGCCCATCCACGTGTTGTCGCGTTCGCCACCACGGCCACGCCCTTTTGTCCGGAGTCCTGCCATGACCACTTTTGCCCCCCGCCGTGCCCGCCCCCGCCTGTTGTGCCTGTCGCTGACCCTGGCACTTGCCCCGCTCGCCCACGCGCAGGACGCCGCCGACGCCTTCAAGCTCAAGCTGGGCTATACCGGCGAAGCCGCCTCGATGATCGATGGCGGCCGCAAAAGCGGCGACGCCTATGCCGGCCAGTTGATGGTCGGCACCGATGTCGACATGGACCGCCTGTTCGGCTGGAACGGCGCCACGGTGAAGTTGTATGTCACCAACCGCCACGGCACCAACCTGGCCAACAGCAGCATCGGGAACAGCACCTCGGTGCAGGAAATCTACGGCGGCCAGGGCACGCGCCTGGCCAACTTCACCCTGCTGCAGAAACTCTTCAACGACCGCCTGGAACTGGAAGCCGGCCGCAACGTGGCCAATATCCACTTCCTCGGCTCGGACCTGTGCCAGTACTTCCAGGGCAACTCGGCCTGCGGCAACCCCACCTTCGTCTTCCGTACCAGCAACTTCACCTACTGGCCGGTCTCCAGCTGGGCCGCGCATGCCACCGCCTGGGTCACGCCCAAGGTCTATGTGCATGTGGGCGCCTATGAAGTGAACCCGGTGCAGGCGCAGGACGGCCAGCACGGCCTGAAATGGAGCACCGACGACACCACCGGCGTGGTGGTGCCCTACGCCGTGGGCTACAAGAACAAGGGCGGCGACGGCAGCATGGCCGCGATGTACGAACTCGGTGGCTGGCAGGACAACTCCGACTACACCGACCCGCTGCGCGACCGCAACGGCAACCCGGCCGTACTGAGCGGCCTGGGGTATGAGAACAAGCAGGGCCGCTCTGGCCTGTTCGCACGCTTCGAACAGCAGGTGACCAATCCCGACCCGTCGGGCACGCGTGGCCTGACCGTGTTCGGTGCCGTGCTGCAGAGCACCGGCGGCCAAGCGATCGAGGACCATTTCATCCAGCTCGGCCTGGTGCAGAAAGGTACCTTCGCCAGCCGCCCGCAGGACAACATCGCCTTCGTGATCACGCAGCAGAAATACAGCGACGAAGCGATCGAAAACCTGCGCCTGGCGCGCGCCTCCGCCGGCGGCACCGGCACCCCAGCCGACAACCAGATCATGATGGAGCTCAGCTACGGCATCCAGGTCACCAAGCGCCTGCGCATCGCCCCGAACCTGCACTACGTCATCAACCCCGACCAGTTCAACGAACCGACCCGCACCACCGATCTGAAGAACGCGCTGATCGCGGGCATGCGGATCGACTGGAATCTGTGAGCCGCAGAGAAGCTGCGCGCGTTGCGCGCATGCTTGGCGGGCACCACCATCTGAAGTGAGTGGCGGGTGCGTTGCATCTGACTGCAGTGCAACGCATTGCGTCGACTCGGCTGGCATGCGCATTTGCCGGATTTGGCCAATGAGTTCGATGAGCCGCTTAGGCGCGACCGCACGCGAGGTGGCTTTGTCGGCCGCCCCTGTCGCGCGCAAGCCAGTGGCTGTAATGACGACGTCGCATCATCGCGAATCTGATGCTGCCCGCAGATTGATCGCTCTGTACTGCCGCTGGTTGCCGTAACGCGGCCCATTCTTCTCAAGGGTGGCACAGAGCCGGCCTTCGCCACAGGGAGCTAGGTCGGCACGGGACACGCGATCCAGGTAGTCGATGGACGCTCGAAGCTGTGCGAGTTCGGTTCGCTTTTCGGTGATCGTGCCAACCGAGTAGGCCACCGCACCCAGGCCCAACACGCCGGCCACGAGCATCGTGGCGGATGCAATGCCCATGCGTCGCGTGATCTTTGTTTCCAAGGACTGCTGGGCCTGCGCGTAACGGCGAGTGGCTTGCTGCAATGTCTCATCCGCAGTGGTCATCTCTTTGTTGAACCGCTTGGCGGCCGGCTCCAATGTCTGCGTCAACGCTTGATTGGTCAGCTGCGTCAACCGCGGCAACGCATTCTCCAATACCCGATTGACCTTGGCATCGGCGCTGCTGGCCGCGTGCTGGAGCACCTGGAGTTGCTCGGCGACCACCTCGCGCAGCCGTTGTTCGCGCTGCTGCATGGATGCCATCAGCGTCGTCAGCACCGTGATGGTCTCTTGCAACGACGAATTGGATGCGTTCAACGTCGCCATCATTTCCGCCATTGCCGCGGCGTCTTGCCTGTCCATGAGGTCTCCTGAGCTCGGCTGATAACGGAAGCGATTTTGACTAACCGCCGCCCCCACCACCACCACCACCACCACCACCACCTCCTCCTCCTCCTCCTCCTCCTCCTCCTCCCCCGCCGCCACCGCCGTCTCCACCCCCACCGCCGTCCCCTTGGGGACCGCTCTGCATCGGCCCCTTGGCGAACTCCGGCAAGGTCATCACCATCACCGGCCCGCGGCTGGTGTTGATCTCCGCTGAGACATCCATCCCCAGCGCCTGGCGTGTGGTGGCGAGCTCCTGGGCCTCCTGCTGGGCCTGCGCCTCCAGGAACTCGTTGCCTCTTTTGATCAGCGCCTGCGTTGCTGCGCTGTTGGCCACCCGGTTCAAGGCCTGCTCGATCGCCAGCTCGTTCTTGCTATCGAGTGCGTAGAGCACCTCGTCCACGTCCGGGTCGCCCGTAATGGATTTCCGCTGAACCTGCGAGGCATCGTTTGGCGCATCCCCTGATCCAGGACCGGCGAAGCGCTGAGCTAGAGGTGGAAAGGCATCGGTTTGCTCAGCCGCTTCACTGGGAGAGCGACGCGCTTGCTCGCGCTGCGGGATCTCGTCGAGGCTCGCGCCGTCCGTGCTCCGGGCGTTGTCACGAGCGAAGGGATAGGGTTCTCCACGGTCGCGATACTCCTTCCATTCCTGGTGGAAGCGTTCGTCTTCCCGATCTGCCGCCTCAATCCCCTGTTGCAGCTGGCGCAGCGAGCGCATGGTCTCTTCCAGAAACAAAGCGCCACCCGGGTCTGCGGCGCTGCGGTCCTGCACCGGAGTCGATGGGGCGCGCTGGTTTTCCGCATCCGCCGACCCTGCGGGGAAGCGATTTACAGCACTAGCTTCCAAGGAACGCTCATGTGCCTGCGCAACGTGTGCTGCTGGCGGCACAGTCGCCCCATGCTCAGTGAGCGAGAAATCTGAGGGACGGAGCTGCTCGGCCTTGGTTTCTTGCTCAGGAGTTGAGAGCGCTGCGGCCTGCGATGCCATCAACGGGTCCGCTCTCGCAGGCGTTGTTGGGGCCATGACGCGAACCGGCTCTGCCTCGTGCTCACGCACAGCATCTTGCTGGCGGACCGGTGCTTGCTCTATCTCCGCCTGCTGCGTTTGCACCCGGCGAGACAGCGCCGGGGTCACCGCATCGGCCTGTGCGCTTTGCAAAGGTGGATTGCCAGATTCCCGCCCCTCGGATGGAGGCACTTGAACCCGCTCGGTGTCGCGGCTTTGCACCGCTTGCGGTTCGAACGCGTGCTCTACTTCTTGTGCTTGACGCGGCTGCCCGTCACCTGGGCCCGTCGCCGGCTTTGGTGGTTCAGGTGGGTTGGGAGCCACGTGTTCGCCTGTGTGTTGATTCTGGACTTCTGACTGCTGACGCGCGTCTTCCTGCGGCAACTCGGTCCGTGGCGTTTGCTGAGCCAGCGCCGCAGTCGGAGCGTGCGGCTGAAGATCGGCTTGTTGCGAGGCGTGCTGGCTGGGGTCTTGCTGCGGCGCTTGCCGAGCCTGATGTTCCTGGACCTCAGTTCGCGTTGCTTCTTGAGCCTGGCGGTCTTGTTGCTCCCGCTGCTGGCTGTCGGCCTGGCGCTCTTGCGCCTGACGTTGCTCGACATCCCTCTCACGCTCCTGCAGTTCTCGCTGCTGGCTGGCCTGAGACTGCCGCTCTTGTTGCTCGCGTTCTTCTTGTTCGCGTTGCTGCTCTGCTTGGCGTTGCCCTTCCAACACCGCCTGCGCCTGGACTGCTTGTTCGCTCTGCGCCTGGCCTTCTCGCTCCGGCTGTGCCTGTTGGAGGTGCTCGCGCACTTGCGCGACGTGCTGCTCTTGCGCAAGACGATCTTGCTGTTCGCGTTCTTGTCGCGCCTGCGCCGCGACAGAAGCCTGCATGCGTGCCTGGAGGTCGAGCACTCGCTGCGGACTGGAAGAATCGGAGGTCGAGCTGCCTGTGTCTGCCGTTCCCTCAGCTGTGCGCCCAAGGCTTGGCACCTATCGCAGATTGCCTGGCGCCTCACTCAACGCCTGCCGGATGTCTTCGCTGCTGGTGATGGCCACCACACGAGTGACCCCATCGCTGCCGCGTTGGAGGTGCGCGATGGGGCTGTCATACCCGTATTGCCCCGACTCATTGCGCTGCAACTGCTGCATGGTCGGCCCGCTGATGCCGTTGACCTCCATGGTCCGCTGCGAGGCCCGCTCAATAGCCTGTTGGGTGTCTGGGTTGACGTTCAAATCGACGCCAGCGGCCCGGTAACGGTGCAACAGCTCGCAGTGCTCCATCTGCGCAGCCGTGGGCGCGGGAAGTGCCTCAATAGCCGCCAGGGTTTCCTTAGCGCGCTCCAGCGAGGCCTGGCGCATCTGGTCGGTCAGTTCCAGCTCCACCGCCAGATTGCCACTGGCGACGCCATCTTTGCCGGCCCACTGTCCTGACTCAGTGCGCTGGTAAAGCTGAGCGTCTGACCCCAGCACCGCGCCGGGCTTGGCCTGGGCGGCTTGAACAGCCGCAGGCACTTCGACACCGTAAGCCTGGGCGCGTTGCGCTGCATGGTTTTCCAGGTAGGCGGTGGCGATGGCTTCGCGCCCGGTGGCGATGTTGCTTTCGATGCGGCCCAGGGCTTCTTGGTTGAGCTGTTGCGCGCGTTCCGGGGGAGCGGTTTGGTGTTCGTAGCTGCCCCGGTCGTCGGCACCGGACACGGCGGTTTTGACTTGGCGTTCCCATGCCTGGCTCTCTGGATTGCGCCGCCAGTTCTGGTTGTCCAATCCCACGTGGTCGCTTGCCTGGGCGGGGAGGTTGAACGGGTCCTGGGGTGGCGGTGCTTTGCCCAACGCCAGCTCCACTGCCTTGGCGTTAGCAAGCGCGCCCAGTTCCTGCGATTTCTCATAGCTGGCGACCACGGGCTGCTCGCCCGATGTGCGCCGTCCCTCCTGGGCGAGGTCAATGGCGGCTTCGCGCTGCCAGTTGCGGCCGTTGAACTGCCACTCCACGCCCGCCTTGTCGGTTTGGTGGTAGATGGCGCGGTTGTCCAGCAAATCGGCGCCTTTGTCGAACGCCTTGCTCATCAGCAGCGCGTCGCCGACCACCAACGCCGCCGGGACGAAGCCGCTACCGCCCAGAGCCGCCGCGGTGGAGGCACCACCGGCCCCCCCGCCGACGTTGCGGGCCAATGCATGGGCGACTTCGGACTGGGCGGCGGTGACATTGCCTTGTTCCAGCAACTCGGCCGAACGGCGGGCAGTCAGCACCGCATCCGCGCCGGTGGCCAGCAAGCCACCCGAGCGCACCAGGGTGCTGGTGGATGCATTGCCCAGCAACACTTCCATGGACGCCGCGCCGCTTTGACCGCGGGGAACTCGCAAAGGTCTGGCGGCCTCTTCGCCCAAGGTGTTCTCAACCACAGCCACGCCATTTGGTGACAGCGTCAGCTTCCCACCATGGTAAGCGTCGGAGATGGCCTGACTTAAGCCATGACGCTGAAGATCGTGGTTGCCGCCGCGGGTCAACAGCTGTCCTGACCCATTGAAGTGATTCAGGGTGGCGATGACGCGGGATTCGTTATGGGTGACACCAACCCACCCGTGTTCAACGGGGCCTAGCTTCCCAAGAGCGTCCACTTGGTTCGCATAAGTATCGGCGTAACCACGTGCGTTCCCGAAAAAGGCCTGCGTCTTTACACGTGCATCATTTGCCGTCTGGCCTAACGAAGCATTCGTGTGAAGATCTCCATTGACCAATCCCACCTTCACTGTGTCGCGCAGGTGATTCACTCTGGCAGCAATGCGATCCAAGGCGTCAGGATCACCCGCCAGCGCGGCCCTGCCATCTTTGGATTGCTCTAAGCGCCGAAGGTTGTCGAGCAGTCCGACCTGGTAGTCTCGAATTGGGCCGCCGCTATGCGGTGAGACGCCCATTGCCTGAGCCAGGCCCTTGTCGTGCGGCATGAAAATTCGATTCTCAGGCGCATTAATGTCGAAGCGATCTGAGTCCGACAGCACCCGCAAAATGCGGCTGTAACGAACGGTTTGCTGCTCGAACCCATGATGATCCTGAAAAATAGGGCTGCTACGCGGCATGCTCCATGCTCCTTACGTGTTGCCCAGGCGCGGCTAGATGTCTGATGCGTCAATAAAAGAGATGCCGCTTTCACCAGCATCATCAGGAATCCCTGCTTCATGGACCGCGTCTCTGAAGGCTCGGTCGCAAATCACGAATGAGCTGAACGGCGTAAGGAATACGTGGGCTTGACCCACGACTTCCGGCCTAAAGGCCAAGCTGGCTCCTCCTCCCACCGAGTAGAACTTGCCATTGACGTAGTCGTCGTCTACTTCAATTTGTAGCTTCGAGGCAACTTCGTCCAAGGCATCAAGCTCGCGAACAACGTCGCACAAAAAGTGGCGCGGACCTCTGGCTCCGTCGGCCAAGCGGTAATCCACCTCCGCAAAAGCAAAGGCGTCGGAGTCTGCCGACACCATGACATCGTGGAGTCGCTCAGAAACCAGCCAATAGCCACTAAATCCTGGCTCTAGATCGCGCGGGGCTGGACCTGTCTTAGGGTCATAGGTTAGCTGAGGTGTTTCACGGAGCGTCGGAAATCCTCCTTCCTCCGGCCGCAGGATCAACCGCGGAGGGGACAGCAGGTTACGAACATTCTCGAACCTGACCCCACAGGTCGGCCTGTTGCTCTCCATGTCTGCTTCGAACATATAAAAGCGCCCGGCCGTCGGCTGATTGGGTGTCGTTGATGTCATGCGTTTCATCCCTTCCGTGTGCTGTGGTCTCAGCTGACAGAAAGAGCTTAACTCGGCCGCTTTGCCGACCCAAGCAATGAAGCAAAGGAGAGGGCCACATTCCACTTGCCGCCCGGCTCGTAGGCGCCTGACACCGATTACCAAATGATCCAACACCCAAATACTGAGAGATGCCCGCGCCTGCTCTCGCAGAACCTGCGTGGGAAAAGCCCCCCCCCCAACCGCTCTGAGTGTTCGCCAAATCTGGAGATACGCGGCCATCGCCAATTTCATTGCTGGCCTGATGCCGCCGAGCGCCATGTTGGGGCGCTCATGGTTGTACGTGCATAGCCAGCGCATACGGCTGCCGACCGGGCCGAGGTGTTCGATTACATCGAGATGTTCTACAACCCCCAATGCCGTCATAGTTCAACCGGCGACCTGTCCACTGTAGAGTTTGAACGGCGCTACGCGCAACGGGGGTCGTGAGTGTCTACAGAACCCTGGGCGTATCACGGCCCGGCAGCAAGTATGCCAATGACCGATTCTGATAGGGTACGGCAGAGGATCTCCAGGGTTCCGGCCCAGCAATCCTCAGCGCTCGCCAAACTGTCGGGAAGCATGACGCACTCTGCGGCCCAGGAAAGTGGGTGACCATTACGGGAGCGACCGCTGTCTTGCTGGAGAGCGACGTATGCGGTTGCTCAGTTTTTGATGTCCTGCGAGTCCATCCCTGTGCCACCTAACGCTTGAATTAAGCCGAGTTGCGAAGCGACTTCGGCTTGAATGAGTTGTTAGACGCGCGGCCGAGGTACTGGCTACGCAGCCGACAATGATACGGACCTTGCAATGCCAAAGATTGCAAAGCAACCGCCAGCAAAGATGAAAACAACAGGGACGCAACAGCCCATGGCTTTGCCCACCTTACGTTGCCGCCCCGATTTGGAGAGCGGAACGCCAAGTTGCCGGGACAGCTTGGACTTTGCACTTGAAATGCCGGTGGCACGCTTCCAGGAGAACGACAAACCAGGAATCCACTCCTTCTTGCGTCCCATGACTATCTCCCAAAGCGCCTAACGCTGGACTTAAGCGGCGGCGTAGCCCTCCGGCTTGAACGAATTGTTAGGCCTAGGCCACGAAATCCATGACCTAGCCCGCGAGGATATCCTTTGCCTTTTTGATGAAGTAAGCACGAAGCTCATCGTCTTGGATGAATTGCTTGGCGCGTTGCTCGACTTCGGGCATGGAGCGATATTCATTTTTCCCCAAGAGGTCACTCAGATATGCATCTGCCTCAGCCTCGCTTTCAATTCTGTATGGCTCGATCATTTTTGATCCTTTTGCTTAACGCCTGAGTTAAGCCGTGCCGCGAAGCCGCATCGGCTTGAATGAATTGTTAGGGCGCACTAGCCGCACCGTTTTGTAGCCGTTCTAGCTTTCTCAGCTTGTGGACCAAAAGCCTAGCCCCACTCTCATCCACGAAGTCTTCGTACATAACCGTGCTGTCTCTGAAATGCTGCTCCAAGCGATTTAGAACAGCGCGCAACGCCGCTAGCATTTGCTCCACGAGCGCCCTGCTTATGCCGCTCAGGGGGTCGGAACCTCGATTGCTGAGGTAGTTGTGATCCTGATGAGCAATGCGTTTATTACGATGTTCGCGCGCAAACTCCGCTGAGTCCAACGCCTTGTCGCAAAGTGATTGAAGCTCGGTTCGTAGCACCAGATCCGTTATCAACGGAGGCAGCGACTGTATTGTCAGGTTCCTTTTCTTGCCTGTTGCCTGCGGATCTGTCATCCGTGAGACTCCAAGCAAGACACTGTCCCACAGCTCGTCTTGCACGATCTTGAAGAACAGACCAGCGGTTCTATTAAGGAAGGTCTGAACAACGA